>CAYGQN010000417.1:0-1160 GCA_964351795.1 uncultured Gammaproteobacteria bacterium | reverse complement strand
CCGCGCCCAGTTCCAGATGCTGCTGGATCTCACACCGCGCGACGTGCTGTTCAATGCCATGCCGCTGTTTCATTCCTTCGGCCTGACCGGCGGCGTCATGCTGCCGCTGCTCGATGGAGCCAGGGTGTTCCTGTATCCCTCACCCCTGCACTACCGGCTTATTCCGGAGTTATGTTACGAACTCGGCGCCAGCGTCCTGTTCGGCACCAACACCTTCCTGGCCGGCTACGCGCGCTACGCCCACCCCTACGACTTCTACAGCATGCGCTACGTGGTCGCGGGGGCCGAGAAGCTGCAGGAGGAAACCCGTCGCCTGTGGGCCGAGCGCTTCGGCATCCGCGTCTTCGAGGGTTACGGTGCCACCGAGGCGAGCCCGGTCATCAGCGTCAACACGCCCATGCACAACAGGACCGGTACCGTCGGCCGGCTGCTCACCGGCATCGAGCACTACCTCGAGCCCGTGGAAGGGCTGGAGGAAGGCGGGCGCCTGGTCATCCGGGGCCCAAACGTGATGAAGGGCTACCTGTTTCACGGCGCGGACGAGATCGGACCGCCGTGGACCGAGGCACGCGGCGCCGGCTGGTACGACACCGGCGATGTCGTGACGGTGGACGGGGATGGCTTCGTCAGCATCATCGGCCGGGTCAAGCGCTTCGCCAAGCTCGGCGGCGAAATGGTGTCGCTGGCAGCGGTCGAGGAGCTGGCCAGCCGGGCCTGGCCCGATGCCGTGCACGCGGCCGTCACCCTCAGCGACGCCCGCAAGGGCGAGCAGATAGTCCTGCTGACCGAGCAGGCCGATGCCGAGCGCAAGCGCTTGGTCGAGGCCGCACGCCGGGGCGGTTACAGCGAGCTGATGGTGCCCCGGCGCGTGGTGCCGGTGGAGTCGGTCCCCCTGCTCGGCTCGGGCAAGATCGACTATCGCGCCGCCGGCATCCTGGCCGCCGAACGCGCGCAATGAGCACCGGCCCCGACATCCGCCTGGAGCAGCGCTCGGCGCTGGTATACCGGGTCATTCACATCCGGCTGGGGCACATCGGCAACCTGAAGTTCGCCGGCGGCCGATGGAAGTTCAAGGCCATCGGCCACGACAGCGACGGCACTCTCAACCCCGGTGGCGGCCCGTACACGCACCCGCACAACGCCAGCCCCGGCGACCCCGA
>CAYGQN010000416.1:0-3873 GCA_964351795.1 uncultured Gammaproteobacteria bacterium | reverse complement strand
GTCGGCAACGCCCTGGGCTTCCTGCTGGTGGTCATCAGCCTGTTCCCCCTGGCCATGGGCCCCGAGGTACGCCTGCTGGAGCGGATAGCACCCGGCGTCATCTGGATTGCCGCGCTGCTGAGCGCGATGCTCACCATGGACGCCCTGTTCCGCAGCGATTTCGAGGATGGCAGCCTGGAGCAGATGCTGCTGTCACCGGCACCGCTGCCGCTCATCGTGCTGGCAAAGGTCTGTGCCCACTGGCTCAGCAGCGCGGTGCCGGTGATCCTGTTTGCACCGCTGCTCGCACTGATGCTGCAGATGAAAACCGACACCGCGCTCGTGCTGCTGGCCACCCTGGCGCTGGGGACACCCCTCATCAGTCTGGTCGGCGCCGTCGGCTCGGCCCTGACCGTCGCGCATCGACGCGGCGGCGCGCTGATGTCGCTGCTGGTGCTGCCGCTGCTCATTCCGGTGCTCATCATGAGCACCAGCGCGGTGGATGCCGCCGGCGCGGCCATGCCCTTCGACAGCTACCTGTTCCTGCTCGGTGCGCTGCTCATGCTTGGCCTGACCCTGGCACCGTTCGCGGTGGCGCTGGCCTTGCGTGTCAACCTGGAATAGCCGGCAACATCAGCGCCGCCACGGCGCACGATGACGCAGGCCGAGGTTGATAATCCGGCTGATCAGCTGCCCGTAGTCAATGCCGGCCGCCTCCGCGGATTCGGCGAAATCCTCTCCGTACTCGAGGTTGGGGTTGGCATTGGCCTCCAGCAGGAAGATGCGCCCGTCGGGCTGCAACCGCAGGTCCATACGGGCGTAACCGGTGATGTTCAGCGCCCGGCAGGCGCGCTTGCACAGCCGGTTGATGCGGGCCACCAGTTCCTCCGGCAGGTCGCGGGCGGCATGGGTGTCAATCCGGTACTTGTCCTGATAGCCGCGGTCCCATTTCACCTTCGCCGTGGCGATGTGCATGCCCTCGGGCAGATTGCCGAAGGTCATCTCCCACACCGGCAGGGTCGTCAGGCGCTGATTGCCAACCACCCCTACGTACAGCTCGCGGCCCTCGATGTACTGCTCGGCAATGGCATCATTGCCGGTGTGGTTGTGGATGAACTGCACACGCTCGAACAGGGCCTCGTCGTCACGAACGATCGAGGCCTGCGAAATACCGAAGGAGGCATCCTCCACCGCCGACTTGACGAACAGCGGATATGTCAGCCCCCGCGGCGGGCGCGGCTTGCGATCGAGCGGAAACACCGCGAATGGCGGTGAGGGAATCCGGTGGTAGGTCAGGATCTTCTTGGCCAGAGCCTTGTCCCTGGAGAGCAGCAGGCCGGTGGGATTGCAGCCGGTGTAGGCCTGGCGCAGCAGTTCCAGGTAACTGACCACGGCCTGGTCATAGGCGCGCACGCCGTGGAATTCCTCCAGCAGCATGAACACGATGTGGGGGCGCAGCTCGCGGATGGCGGCACGGATGGGGCGCAGGTCCGAGTACACGCCCAGCGTCTGGACCTCGTGACCCAGCTCTTCCAGCTGGGTGATGACGTCGTACTCGACCTTCCATTGTGCAATCTCCGCATCGCTGTAGCCCTCCAGCGTGTCCGGCGGGATGAGATCCTCGTGCACGAGCACGAGTACGCGTTTGCGGCGGGCCATCTCAGCAGCCACCCCGCCGGCCGCGTGCACGGCTACAGCGGCACACGCATGCGGCCCTCGTGCATGAAGTGAATGAGTTCGGCCGTGACCATCGCAATGAGTTCACGCTCGAGCACCGCTTCGGCGCGGGCCGTCTTCAGCCGCAGCTCGCGGCAGCGCTTGATCATGTCTCCCAGGATCTGGTCCACCGTGTATTGCGGCTGTCCGCTCCAGCGGGCCACGGCGGCACGCACACGCCGCCGCACCGACTGGATGAAGGTGCCGGCCGAGCGCCCGCGCGGATGCTCGGCGTGCTCGACGAACAGGCGCCGCAGGTCGTCGTCCATGATGTCCGGGTGCTCCAGGCCATAATGCGAACGGCGGGCTCGGTAGTGCTGGCGCAGGCTGCGGCGAATGTCGCGCAGCGGGTTGATGTGCTCGCGCCGCGTCACCGGCGGGCGGGAGCCGGCGATTTCCTTCATCAGTTCGTTCACGTATTCCAGTTTCTCCATGACCGGCCAGCCGGCGTAGTGGCGGCGCCACCCGGACTTCGGTTGCAGCCAGACCGCGAAGGTCTCGGCGAAATCCTCGGCCGGATGGCTCTGGGCATACCAGTTGTCCAGGTGCTGCACGAAGTGCCGGCTGCCGGGTTCGGGCTCGTAGTATTTCGGGTACGGCAGGCCGGCGGGCCCGAAATGCTCCCGCCAGCGGCGCCGGCGTCGCAGCCGGTAGGCATTATCGATGGCGTGGCCGGCCTCGTGGCGCAGCAGCCGCATGCATTCGGCGTCGCCGGCGCCCTCGGCCTCCAGCATCTGCCGACGCTCCAGGCGGGTCAGGCGCGGGTCGGCGAGATAGAACGGGATGGCCACTCCAGGCACACCATCGGGTGTAAACCATTCATCAGACAGCCAGAAATGCGGCCGGAAGTGCAGGCCCCTGGCCTGCAGCTCGGCGTACAGGCGCGCGATCCGCGGTGCCATGGTCGAGTGACGCAATGACACGCGCAGGTCACACAGGCGCAGATCGAGCAGTTCATCGTCACTGTGGCCGGCATACCGGCTGCTCGCTGAGGGCATCGCTGCACCGCCGTTGCGCCCGGTCCGGCCGGGGTTTTTCACAGGCTGATCACGGCGCCACGAGAACACTTGCGTGCGATGCAGCATGACCTGCTACGATCACGCGCTGAACGCGTTGCAAGCTCCCGGAGGAGCCTATGACCACCCTCATGATAAACGGCAAGGCCCACGAACTCGATCTTGAACCCGATATGCCCCTGTTGTGGGCCATTCGCGACGTTGCCGCCCTCACCGGTACGAAGTTCGGCTGCGGCAAGGGCCTGTGTGGTGCCTGCACCATTCACCTGGACGGTAATGCCGTGCGCTCCTGCGTCACGCCCGTATCCGCGGCCCAGGGCAAGGCCATCACCACCATCGAGGGCCTGGCCGGGCAGAGCCGACACCCCGTGCAGGAGGCCTGGATCGCCGAACAGGTCCCGCAGTGCGGCTACTGCCAGTCCGGCCAGATCATGGCGGCGGCGGCCTTCCTGGCCAAGAATCCCGAACCCACCGACGACCAGATCCGCGCCAGCATGAACAACCTGTGCCGCTGCGGCACCTACCTGCGCATCGAGAAGGCCATCCGGCGCGCCGCCGGTGGCCAGGAGGGCGCGGCATGAGCGACATACTCAACGTCTCGCTGCGCCGTCGCAGCCTGCTCGGCGCCGGTATTGCCGGCGCACTGGTGCTCGGCTTCCGCCTGCCGGTGAACAGCGCCCGCGCGGCCCATCACGAGTCCGCGGCAGCGGGCGCGGCACTGAACGCGTTTGTCGCCATCGGTGACGATGGCATGGCCACCATCCAGTCGCCCTACATCGAAATGGGCCAGGGCACCTACACAACCATCCCGGCGCTGGTCGCCGAGGAGATGGACCTGCCGATGAACCGCGTCCGCGTCGAACAGGCACCGCCGGGCACGGCCTATCACCTGATTGGCCCGGGCACCCGCTTCACGGGCGGCAGCCTCAGCATCCGCACGGCTTTCGGCCCGATGCGCAAGGCCGGCGCCACCGCACGCGCAATGCTGGTGCAGGCCGCGGCCGAACGCTGGCAGCTGCCTGTGAGCGAGCTCGAAACGCAAGCCGGGCAGGTACTGCACAAGGCCAGCGGCCGCTCCCTGGATTACGCCGAGCTGGTCGCCGAGGCAGCCGCGCTGACGCCGCCCGAGGACGTGCCGCTCAAGGGCCAGGCGGATTTCTTC
>CAYGQN010000415.1:0-3895 GCA_964351795.1 uncultured Gammaproteobacteria bacterium | reverse complement strand
GTACTGCCAGCGCGGCGCCTTGGTCTGGTCGCGGTTGCGTTTCTCCACGAAATCGTCAAGGTCGAGATCGAACACCTCGATGCGATCCACGTTGGTCTCGATCCAGCCGAGCGAGGCGAACAGGCTGAGCCTGTCGTTCACCGCGAAGTCCAGCTCCAGCTCGGCGCCGTAGTTCTGCGCCTCGTCGACGGTGTCGAGGATGCCCAGCCAGATGAAGTTGACCGGGTCCCACATCCAGCTCTCCAACTGGGCGTTGTTGCGATCCATATGGAACAGCGCCGCCCGCAGCGACAGGCGATCATCCAGCAGCAGCCCCTTCACACCGATTTCCTTGCTGAACAGGGTCTCGGTACCGAACTGCAACCGCGATGCGAGGAAGCCCTGGAAGCGCGGCTGCATGAAGGCGCCCACCGAGCTGGCCTCGGTGTTCACGCCGCCGGGCTTGGCCCCGCGGGCCAGCGTTGCGTACACGCGAAGGGCATCGCTGAACTGCCAGGAGGCACTGAGTTCCCCGCTCCAGTAGGTGTCGTTGGAGGCGGTGCGCTGGCCATTGGAATCGCTGTAGTCATCGCTGAAGTGCTCCAGGCGCGCGCCCAGCGTGAACTCCAGCGCCTCGACCGGCGAGAAGCCGAGCTGGCCGTAGACAGCGTAGCGCTGGGTGTCATAGGCACTGTCGAACACCCCGAAGCGCTGGCGGTTCAGATCCTCGTCACGCTGCTGCGTGTAGAGCCCGGCCACCCAGTTCCAGCGGCCGGCATCACCGAGCGCACGCAGGTCCAGGCTGGCCGTATCGCGCTCGCGGGCAATGGCGTCGAAGCCGGAGAACTCGAAGGCAGGCGGGCAGCGCACGCCATCGCAGAAGCCGCGGAACACCCAGTCCTCGTCGTAGGAATACAACTCGCTGGCGTCGCTGATCGAGCCCAGCGCCCGCAGCGACAGGTGCTCGCTCACCTGCCACTCGGCATCGGCGGTGAAGGCCAGCAGCTCCTGGGTATCGCGGCCGGGCTGGTCGGCCAGGGAATCGCGGCTGTTGTCCAGCGTGAAGGCGTCGTAGCCGTTGTCCATGTCGACCCAGGTCAGGCCCAGGTCCACGCGCAGATCGGCGGTCGGCAACCAGCGCAGCCGCGCCCGCGCGGTGAGTTCATCGTGGTCGTCGGTGTCCTCGGCATCCAGGGCCAGGTTGTCCATGTAGCCGTCGCTGGTCGCCTGCCGCACGGCCACACGGCCCTGCAGGGTGCTGGTGATCGCGCCACCGGCAGCCGCCTCGACATACCAGCTGTCGAAGTTGCCATAGCCGGCCTCCAGCCGCGCGGTGGGCTCGGCCGTGGGCGCGCGGCTGCGGATGTTGACCATGCCCGCCAGGGCGCTGGAGCCGAAACGCGTGCCCTGCGGGCCGCGCAGGACTTCCACCTGCTCGACATCCATCAGCACGGCGGCACTGGCCACGCCGATGAGTTCCACCCCGTCGATGGTCACGCCCACCGAGGGGAAGTGCTTCGGGTCGACGAACTGCTCCAGCTCGCCGATGCCGCGCATCTGGATGAAGCGCGCACGACCGCCACCGGAGGAGAAGTTCACGTTGGGCACGGCGAGCAGCGTGTCCTCCAGGTGCAGGCCGCCGCGCTCGCGGATGCGCTCGGCCTCGAGCACGGTGACGCTGGCGGCGCTGTCGAGCAGGCCGGACTCGCGGAAGCCCGCGGTCACGACGATTTCCTCGATGGCGTTGTCGGTGGACGGTTCAGCGGCAGCCAGGGCGGAAATCGCGCCCAGCATCAGGCCGCCGCAAACAATTGCAGCTTTGGTGGAGTACATGTCAGGCCCCTTAACAGCAGTGTTAAGAAGACCCGGAGCAGCTTCGGAGAGAGGATGAGCAGTAGCGTCATGGTCCTATCCCTACGCCGGCATTATCCGGATCAGGTTCAAGGGTTCGTCCGGTCAAGGACATCTCAGGCCGCGAGGGCCACCCCTTAGGAATATTCCCGGCAACTGGATTGCCGGGGTCGGGCTGCATTCTACACCTTGAGTGCGCAGACTCAAGGGCCCGGACGGGCAATCACACGGTGTCGAGATAGCCGAGTTCACGCAGCCTGGAGAACACCACTTCGGCGGCCTCCTCGGCGCTCATGCCCTCGGTGTGCAGATGGATCTCGGCATTCTCGGGCGCCTCGTAGGGCGAGTCGATGCCGGTGAAGTTGCTGATCTCGCCACGCCTTGCCTTCTTGTACAGGCCCTTGGGATCACGCTCCTCGGCCAGCGCCATGGGCGTGTCGACGAACACCTCGATGAACTCGCCGTCTTCCACCAGGTTGCGCGCCATGCGCCGCTCGCTGCGGAACGGCGAGATGAACGACACCAGGGTGATGAGGCCGGCATCGACCATGAGCGCGGCGACCTCGGCCACGCGGCGGATGTTCTCGACACGGTCCTGTTCGGTGAAGCCGAGATCCTTGTTGAGCCCGTGCCGCACGTTGTCGCCATCGAGCAGGTAGGTGTGTTTGCCAAGCGCGTGCAGGCGCTTCTGCACCAGGTTGGCGATGGAGGACTTGCCGGCCCCGGACAGGCCCGTGAACCACAGTGCGCAGGGGCGCTGGCCCTTGAGCTCGGACTGCGCCTGCTTGTTGATGTCCACCGCCTGCCAGTGCACGTTCTGCGAGCGGCGCAGCGCGAAGCGCAGCAGGCCGGCGCCGACGGTGTTGTTGGTCATGCGATCGATGAGGATGAAGCCGCCGAGATCGCGGTTCTCCTCGTAGCTGGTGAACGGCACCGGGCGGTCGAGTTCCAGGTCGCAGACGCCGATTTCATTCAGCTCCAGGCGATTGCCGGCCAGGTGCTCGAGGGTATTGACGTTGACCTTGTATTTCAGCGGCGCGATGGTGGCCGTGACGGTGCGGGTGCCGATTTTCATCAGGTAGTTGCGCCCGCGCAGCATGGGCTGCTCGCCCATCCACACCACCGTCGCCTCGAACTGGTCGGCCACCTCGGTGGGCGTTTCCCGGCCGGAGATGACATCCCCCCGGGAGATGTCGATCTCGTCGTTGAGCGTGAGCGTGACCGCCTGGTTGGCCACGGCCTCCTGCACGTCGCCGCTGCCGGTGATCACGCGCGCCACCGTGCTTTCGCGGCCGGACGGTTGCACGCGGATCGCATCGCCCACCCGCACACGGCCGCTGACGATGGTGCCGGCGAAGCCGCGGAAGTCCAGGTTCGGCCGGTTGACCCACTGCACCGGCAGGTGGAAGGCCTGCTCGCTGGCGTTGTCCTCCACCTGCACGGTTTCCAGGTGGTGCATGAGCGGCGGGCCCTGGTACCAGGGCGTGTTCTCGCTGCGCTCGACGATGTTGTCGCCGCGCACGCCGGAAATCGGGATGCAGGTGATGTCGTCAAGGCCGATGCGGGCGGCGAAGGCGCGGTAATCGGCCTCGATCTGCTCGAATTTCCCGCGATCGTAGTCGATGAGATCCATCTTGTTCACCGCCAGCACCACGTGGCGGATGCCGAGCAGGGACACCAGGTAGCTGTGCCGGCAGGTCTGCACCAGCAGGCCCTTGCGCGCATCGATGAGAATCACGGCGAGGTCCGCGGTGGAGGCGCCGGTCACCATGTTGCGCGTGTACTGCTCGTGGCCGGGCGTGTCGGCGACGATGAACTTGCGGTTGTCGGTGGAGAAGAAACGATAGGCCACGTCGATGGTGATGCCCTGCTCGCGCTCGGCGCTCAGGCCGTCGAGCAGCAGCGCGTAGTCGATTTCACCACCGCGCGTACCCACGCGCCGGGAATCCGCCTCCAGCGCGGCCAGCTGGTCCTCGAACAGCAGCTTCGATTCGAACAGGAGGCGACCGATGAGCGTGCTCTTGCCGTCGTCGACGCTGCCGCAGGTGATGAAGCGCAGCAGGCT
>CAYGQN010000414.1:0-3903 GCA_964351795.1 uncultured Gammaproteobacteria bacterium | reverse complement strand
GGGTGGTGTTCAGCGTGCCGTGGCGAAGCGCGCGGGCTGCTGGATCAGGTCGCCGCCGGTACCCGGCAGGGCAATGCTGGCCCCGGCGGCAATGACAATGATGGCGACGGCGAAGGCTTCGAACAGTCGGGTTTTCATGATGGGTCTCCTTGGGTCGGTTTCGTTTGAGCGTGGTCTGCCGGGCTTCAGGGCAGCGTCCGGTACAGCGGAGCGAGGCTGGCAACGGCACTGGTCATGGCGAGCAGGGCGGTTGTCACGACGGTGGCCCGGGCAATGGCCTCTGCGATTCCTGCTGTTTGTCGTATCCATCTGCGCATCACTGCCATCTCCTAAAGTAAGTTAACTAACTATTATCGGGGCCAAAAAAATTGCCGTCGAGAAGTATGTTAGTTAACCGACTAACTTGTGTCAAGGGCCGCCCCGGCCCAGCTCGGTTCGAGCCGGGCCGGGTGCCGTTCAGCGCTTGCCCGTTTCAACCATCTGCTGGGCCTTTTCAACGAAAGCCCTGGCCTCGGCATCGCCGCGGCCGCCTTCGTTGGTGGTGAGTTCCCAGGTGTCGGCGGTGGGTACGCGCACGCCGGCCTGCACAGCGGGGCGCGCGGCGATGCCCTGCTGCCAGCGCTGCAGGTGCTCCAGCCCCTCGGTGCTGACGCCCGACCAGTACGCGGTGCTCACCCAGGAGAAATTGGCCATGTCGGCGATGGAGTAGTCCCCGGCCAGGTACTCGTGCCCGGCCAGGTGCCCGTCCAGAACCGTCAGCAGGCGTCGCACCTCGCCCTGGTAGCGGTCGATGGCCGGCTGGAGTTTCTCGGGGAAGTAGCGGTAGAACACGTTCGCCTGGCCCATCATCGGGCCCACGCCCCCCATCTGGAACATCAGCCACTGGATGACGCGCGAGCGCGAGGCCTTGTCGGTGCCGATGAAGCGGCCGGTCTTCTCGGCCAGGTACAGCATGATGGCACCGGACTCGAACACCGCGAGATCGCCCTCATCGGTATCGACCATCGCCGGGATACGCCCGTTCGGGTTGAGCGCGAGAAACGCCGGCTGCTTCTGCTCGTTCTGGCCGAGGTCGATGGCATGCACGTTGTAGGGCAGGCCCATCTCCTCCAGACAGATGGAGGCTTTCCAGCCGTTCGGTGTGGCGGCGGTATACAGTTCGATCATCGCTTGGCTTCCTGTGGCTCGGTTGGGAGGACGCGGCGAAGTTTAGCAGCGTCGAACCGGCCCGCCCGCGGCTGCCGCGGACCATCGGCGTGCCATGGGCCTGCAGGAATGGACCATGCGCCCGCGAACCTGCCCGCTTCATGCCGGGCCCGGCGATCGGGTAAGGTTGCGTTGGACCCGCGCCTGCGGGCGACCGGCAGCCAGCAGGGCGGGCCAGAACAACCTGGAGGGGGCATGAACGACCGCCGCGTGGAGTGTTTCTTCGACTGCTCGAGTCCCTGGACCTATCTCGCTTTCCACCGGCTGCGCGGCCTGGCCGTCACGGAATCCCTGGACGTGGCGTGGCGGCCGATACTGGTGGGCGGCATCTTCAACAGCGTCAACCCGGCCGTCTACGAAAGCCGCACCAACCCGGTGCCGGCCAAGGCCGCCTACCTGGCCAAGGATCTCGCCGACTGGGCGCAGTTCGTCGAACTGGACATTCTGTGGCCGCCGAGCGTGTTCCCCGTCAACAGCGCCGCTGCCATGCGGGGCTGCCTCTTCGCCCTCGGCCGTGGACGCCTGGAAGCCTTTGCCGACGGGGTGTTCCGAGCCTACTGGTCGGAGGACATGGACATCAGCGATCGTGCCGTACTGGCGGGCATTGCCGAGGATTCGGGTCTTGCCCCGGAGCCTTTCCTGGCGGCTGTGGACAGCGATGCGCTGCGGGCGCAGCTGCGTGCCAACACCGAGGAGTGCATCGCCCGCGGCGGCTTCGGCTCGCCGACGCTGTTCCTGGGCGATGACATGTACTTCGGCAACGATCGCCTGGAACTGCTCGTGGCCGCGGTGAATCGCCGCGCCTGACTGACGCGCCCGGGGCCGCGGGCTGACCCGCGGCATCCGACGGCCGGCAGTGTTCATTGTCCGGGGCAGCGGCCGGCAGCCGCGTGCGGTTCCCGGCCGTACACGGCGGGCACTCAGTCCAGGCGCACGGCCCGCAGGCGCAGCGCGTTCGCGATGACCGACACCGAGGACAGGCTCATCGCCCCCGCGGCAATCATCGGCGACAGCAGTATCCCGGCCACCGGGTACAGCACTCCGGCGGCAACCGGCACCCCCACGGTGTTGTACAGGAAGGCCCAGACGAGGTTCTGGCGGATATTGCGCGCGGTCGCCGTGGCCAGCCGGCGAGCCCGCAGCAGGGCGCCCAGTTCGCCGCGCAGCAGGGTGATCCCGGCGCTTTCCACCGCGATATCGCTGCCGTTGCCCATGGCAATACCGACGCTGGCCGTGGACAGGGCCGGTGCATCGTTGATGCCGTCGCCGGCCATGGCGACCCGGTGACCCCGGCCCTGCAATTCCTCGACCAGCCGCGCCTTGTCGGCGGGGCTGACCGGCGCGTGGACCTGCTCTATGCCCAGTTCGCCGGCCACGGCCTGCGCGGTGGCCTCGTTGTCGCCGCTCATCATGATGAGCGTCAGGCCTTCGGCGCGCAGTTCGGCGAGGTGTGCGGCCGCGCCGTCCTTGAGCGGATCGCTGATGGCGAACAGGGCGCGGATTCGACCGTCCACAACCATGCCCACCACCGTTTTCGCCGCCTGGCCGAGCGCCTCGGCACGTGCCGTCCAGGCCTGTCCGGCCGGGGCCCCGACGTTCTCTGCCAGGAAGGCCAGGTTGCCGAGGCTGACGCTGTGGCCGTCCACGCGGCCGCTGATGCCGGCGCCGCTGACCGCCCGCGTATCGGCTGCCTCGCCGACGGTCAGCCCCCTGTCGGCGGCCGCGGCCAGGAAGGCGCGGGCCAGCGGATGTTCGCTGTGCGCCTCCAGGGCGGCCGCCAGGGCGAGCACCGTGTCGTCCTCGTCGTCGCTGACGATATCGGTGAGCCGGGGTGCGCCCTCGGTGAGGGTGCCGGTCTTGTCCAGCACCAGGATATCCGCATGCGCGAGGGCCTCCAGGTGCGCCGCGCCGCGCACGAGCACGCCGGCCGAAGCGCCCCTGCCCAGGGCCACCGTCACCGACATCGGCGTGGCCAGGCCCAGCGCGCAGGGGCAGGCGATGATGAGCACGGCCACGGCCGACAGCAGGGCATGGCCAAGCCGGGGCTCGGGGCCGACGGCCAGCCAGGTGGCGAAACTCAGCACGGCCACGCTCACGACCGCCGGTACGAACCAGGCCGCCAGCCGATCAGCCAGTGCCTGCGAGGGTGCCCGCGAGCGTGCGGCGCTGCGCACGAGATCCACGATGCGTGCCAGCACGGTGTCCGTCCCGATCTGGCGTACGCGCACCAGCAGCGAGCTGTTGCCATTCATGGTGCCCCCGGTGACCGGGTCGCCCGGGCCCCGCGCCACCGGGACGGACTCGCCGGTGAGCATGGATTCATCGACATGACTGTTGCCGTCGATGACCTCGCCATCCACCGGAATACGCGCGCCCGGCTGGACCCGCACCCGGTCGCCGATTTCAAGGTCGGCAACCGGCACCGACGCCGCCTGGCCGTCCTCGCCGACGCGCAGCGCCGTCTCCGGCGCCAGGGCCAGCAGCGCCTCGATGGCCGAGCCGGTGCGGCGACGGGCCGCCAGTTCCATGACCTGGCCGAGCAGCACCAGCGTGGTGATCATGGCCGCGGCCTCGAAATACACGTGCAGCGTTCCGGGCGTCTCTGGCAGCAGCCCCGGCGCCAGCGCGACGACGCTGCTGAAGCCCCAGGCTATGACAATGCCCATGGCGATCAGCGTGAACATGTTGAGACTGCGC
>CAYGQN010000413.1:0-3914 GCA_964351795.1 uncultured Gammaproteobacteria bacterium | reverse complement strand
CGCGCAGACTGGCCGGGTCGCCCGCCTCGGCCGGACGCGAGAATGCCCGGCCCGGTGGCGGCCGCACGTTCACCATGTCACGCGGGATATCGATGTACACAGGGCGCTTGTAGCGCACGCAGGCATCGAGCACGCGGTCGATCTCGTGGAAGGCGGTGATCGGGTCGGTGAGTTCGGTGCAGGCGATGCACAGCTTCTCGAACACGTCGATCTGGGTGCGGAAGTCGCGCACCTTGTGATGCAGTAAGGGGTTGTTGACGCGCTCGGACAAACCGGGCGAGCCGGTCAGCAGCACCACCGGGGATTTCTCGGCCCAGGCACCGGCGATGGAATTGCACACCGACAGGCCGCCCACGCAATAGGTGACGCACAGCGCACCCAGGCCGCGAAGGCGCGCGTAGGCATCGGCCGCGTAACCGGCGCAGTCCTCACGGGTGCAACCGTGCACGTTGATGGGGCTGCGTTCCAGCAGACTGTAGAAATTCAGCACGTAGTCGCCGGGGATGCCGAACAGATCGGCGAGGCCGTAGTCCTGCAGGCGTTGCACCAGGTATTCGCCGATGCTCGGCCCGGCGGTATCCTGAGGCCCGTTCATGGCGTCAGCGCCGGCTCACCGACCCGGAAGGCGAGCAGCACGTTGCCCGGCAGGCCGCCCCACTTGGCGTAGCCGGAAGTCATGTAGACCCAGCCATCCACCACCACCACGCCGGGGCCGTCGATGGCGCCGCCACGGGCCCGGGCACCGTTCACCGCCTGGTATTCACGCACGGTGTCATACTGCCACAGCACCTCGCCGGTGTCGGCGTCGAAAGCGCGCATCACGCCGCTGACCGAGCCGGAGAACACCACTTCCGGCAGGGCGGTCGCCGCCGCCGGCTGCCCGGGGCTGCAGCGCTGCCGGCCGGCGCAGGACACCGCTGGCGCCGCCCACAGGGTCTTGCCGCTGGCAAGGTCCATGGCCACCAGCCCGCCGCCGCGGCTGGGGTCGATGACGGTGGTCGCGGACAGGAAGTCGTCGTTCTTCCAGTCGATGTCGGACCTTGGCACGTAGAGGCGACCGTCGGCGGCCGCCAAGCCCCACTCGATGCCGCCGAGGATGCCGCCCTCGGCGACCCGGCGCTGATGGTGGCGCTCGCCCGTGGCCGGGTCGAGCCAGTGCACGACGCCGCTCTTCTGCCCGGCAACCAGCCACGGCCGACCGCGGGCATCGGGCACGAGGATGGCCGGCGCCGCCATGTCATGATCCGGGCCGGCGTTGTCAGGGCAGTTGCTGCGCTCCTCGCGCATGCACACGCCATTGAACACATCCCCGGCAACACCCTGGAACTGCCACAGGCGCTCGCCGCTCGCCAGGGATACGGCCAGCACGGCATCGCTGGTGTCGGTGGCCGGATGCGAGTGGTTGTCGCCGGTGGCGATGTAGACGATGCCGCGGTTCACGTCCACTGTCGGGGCAGACCACACCTGCGCCCCGGAGGGCCCGAAGCGTGGCGTACCGGCCCGGTTGTGGCCGCGCTGCGTGGCCGGCTCGGCAATGGTGTGATGACGCCAGATAACGGCCCCCGTGAGCGCGTCCACCCGCAGCACCGCGCCGCGGAAGCGGCAGCACGGATAGGCCGGATCCATGGAGGCGCCCTCCTCCAGGGACGACAGCGGAATGAGCACGCTGTCGGCGACCACCTGGACACTGCCGGCGATCCGGGCCTGCGGATCCGGGTCGGCCGCGATCCTCCAAAGCAGCTGCCCGCTGGCGGCATCCACGGCATACACCTGGCCGGCGATATCCCCGGCCACGGCGATCACCCTGCCCTGCGGGCCGACACGGCCGAGCACCACCGCGCCCTTGACGGCGGCATCGGTGGGCACCCGCCAGTGCTCGCAACCGGTGTGCGCGTCCAGCGCCAGCATGGCGCCGGCCCGCGTGCCGATGAACAGCCGACCGTCCAGCACCGTGGGCTGGGATTCCACCACCGTCTCGCCCGGAAACGCATACACCCAGGCGAGGGTCAGGCGACCGACATTGCCGCGGTCCACGCCGGCCATGGGCCCCGGCTGGTAGCGACGGTTTTCGGGGCCGTTGCCCCAGTCCGGCCAGCGCGGCCGTGAGAAGGCATCCGCCCGCGGCCAGGGCGGCCCGGCGCTGCACCGGTTGCCGGGCGCGGCCGCCCAGTCGCTGTCGACGCTGCCCGTTCCCAGGTACTCGGCCACGGCGACCCGCTGCGGCCCGTTCAGCGCGAAGGTGCCGAGCACGCGCATGGCGCCGGTTTCAAGGGCCTGCAGGATCGCGCGGGCCGTCATCGAGCCCAGGGCGTCGCGGGTCGGAACACGGCCCTGCGCCTGCTCGTGGCAACCGGCGCAATGCGCCTGGTAGACGGCGGCACCCTCGTCGGCGTGCGCTGTCGACACGCCGGCGCCAAGCAGGACCATGATGATTAACGCTGTGCATCGATACGCATTCATCGGCGCCTCTGTTTGACTGGTGTTGTTGTCGTTGCAGCTGGCAGACCGCGGCCGCGGCCCGCTCGCCGCGCGGTCCGTCAGCCGGCCAGCAGGGCCGGCAGCGCCAGCAGGGTGACGCCGGCGGCTTCCAGCCGCGCGCGGATGTGGCGGGCCAGGGCGACCGCGTCGGGGCCGTCGCCGTGCACGCAGACGGTGTCCACCCGCTGCTCCAGCACGCGGCCGCGGCGGCTGACGATGCGGCCCTCGGTAGCCATGCGCAGGACGTTCTCGGCGGCCAGCTCCGGATCGTGGACCAGCGCGTCGGGTTCGCCGCGTGGCGTGAGCGTGCCATCGTCCTCGTAGCTGCGATCGGCAAAGGCCTCGCAGGCGAAACCCAGCCCGAGTTCCGCCGCGGCGGCCGCCATGGCCGAACCCGCGCCGGCCACCAGCAACAGCGTCGGGTCCACCGCGTGCACGGCACGGGCGATGGCCATGGCCATGCCGGCATCCCTGGCCGCCATGTTGTACAGCGCGCCATGGGGTTTCACGTGGGTGACGCGGTGCAACTCGCTGGCGGCAATCGCCTGCAGGGCGCCGAGCTGGTAGAGCACCAGGTTCTCCACCTCGGTCGGGCGCAGTTGCATGGGCCGGCGGCCGAAGCCCTGCAGGTCCGGGAAGGCCGGGTGCGCGCCGATGGACACGCCGCGCTCGCGGGCCGCGCGCACGGTGCGGCGCATGACGTCCGGTTCACCGGCGTGCCAGCCACAGGCCACGCTGGCCGAGCCGACGACATCCAGCAGGGCCTCGTCGTCGCCCATGCGCCAGGCGCCGTAGCTCTCGCCCATGTCTGCGTTGAGGTTGATCTTCATGGCAGCGACCGCGTGCGTCCTCCACGGGCCGTCTCGACGCGGCCCTGCGGGAATCTTACCCTTGCAGCCATGCCTGCTACGAGCCCGCCCCACTGCCGCGCCGCCAGCGGCCACGCACCTGCGGCGTGACCCTGCGGATCCGCCACTGCGCCGACAGCGCCCTGTGCATCGAACTGGGCGAGGCCATGGATCGCGCCCTCAGCCGGCGGGTGATCGCCCTCGCCCGTGCCCTCGCGGACGCGGACCACCCGGGCATCACGGAAACGGTACCCGGCTATGCCAGCCTCACGGTGCACTACGATCCGCTGCTGACCAGCGCGGCCGAGCTCGCGGCACTGCTGGAGCGCGTCCAAGCCGATGCCGAGGCGGCTCCGGAGGCGGCACGCCAATGGCGGATTCCGGTGTGCTACGAGGGCGAGCACGCCCCGGACCTCGCGGCGGTTGCGGCCGCGGCCGGCATGACGACCACTGCCGTTATCGACGCGCACTGCGCCCCGCGCTACCACTGCTACCTGCTGGGCTTCGTGCCCGGCTTCGCATACCTGGGCGATCTGGATCCGGCGCTGGTGCTGCCCCGCCGTGATGTTCCACGCACCCGGGTGCCGG
>CAYGQN010000412.1:0-3915 GCA_964351795.1 uncultured Gammaproteobacteria bacterium | reverse complement strand
GGCCCGCCGCCGGGCCGGGCATGCGTGGGGGCGGGCCCTGGCGGCAGGCTCATGTACAGCAGTAGTGAATGGTGGCGGCATCGTCACCGGCAGCATTGCCACAGACGATAACCCCCTCGCCGTGCAACAGCCCCTCCTCGTGGCGCAGGTAGCTGCGCCGGCCGTCCCCGGGGATCACCAGCGTGCCGTTGACGCTCACGTCGGTGATGCAGAAACGCCCGTGCCGCAGAACGATATCGGCATGGTGGCGGGAGGAGAAACTGCTGCCGGTGACGATGTCGTTGTCCTCGGTACGGCCGATGCTGCAACGCGGGTGCGCCGCCTCCACCAGGTGCTCGCGGCCGCCATGGCGCAGCACGAGACGCTGGCGGCCGGCGGCCGACTCGCGCTGGGCCGGCACGCGGAACCGCGTGACCTCCTCGTCCTCTTCCTCCCAGGGCAGGCGGAACACCGGCAACGGCCGCTCGTCGACCTCGCACACCAGGGTATCCAGGTAACGGGCGCCAGCGCGCAGGGCCTCGGGCAGGGCATCCACACCCGCTCCGGAGGCCAGGGTTTCCTCCGGCCGGGCGAGCCGCGACACCTGTCGCACCACCAGCGGTGCGGCGCCGACCAGCTGGCCCGCACGCCAGTGCGCCAGGGCGTAGTGCCAGGCAATCTTCACCCGCAGCGGGCCGGTGGCAAAACGATCGGCGACGCCGGCCGCGCGCAGCGCCTCGTGCATGTCACGGGCGGCCAGCGCGGCCGCATGCGGCGCCGGGAACACGCACAGGACCTCGTCGCCCACCGTTTCCACCACGCGGCCGCCATGACCGGCGGCCACGTCGCCGAGTACACTCAGGCACAGGGCGATGTCGCGCCGGGCGAGTGCATCACCGAATTCCTCGTACAGGCGCGTACTGCCGCACACGTCCGCTGACAGCACCGCCAGCTTGTGCAGCGTATCCGCCCCTCCTGTCGCCGCGCCCATCGTACGATCTCCTTGCCACTCCGCCTCGCCCGCATCGTCCCGCGCGGCGGCTGCAGAGCGTGTGATCGGCGTCAGCTGAGCGGCAGATACGGCCGGTGCCCTTTTGGGTCGCGAAAGTTCATAATCGCGGCCCGCCAGCGGCGGCGCCAGCGGCCGCACAACCCGGACAGAACCATGAGCGAGCACCCCGGCAAGGAATCCGACGTCTCCCTGAACGCCAGCCAGATCCAGCGCTACCCGGCGGAGACCGCCCATGTGCTCGCGCAGATGGAGCCGGCCGAGGCAGTGGCGGCGCTGCTGCCGCTGGAGCCGCCGGTCTACGGCCCCCTGTTCGACTTCCTGCCAGCGGCCACCGCCCAGGCGCTGTTCGACAGCCTGCCGGACAAGCACGCCGTGCTGGTGCTCGACATGCTGCATCCGCGGCGTGCCGCCGAGCTGGTCGGCGCCCAGGCGCCGGATCGGCGCCAGTACCTGCTGGCGCAGGTGGATGGCGAGCTGCACGACCACATCGACCTGCTGCTGCGCTTCCCGCCCGACAGCGCCGGCTCCCTGATGGACCCGCGCATCCTGCGTCTGCACGAGGCCATGACCGCCGAGCAGGCGCTGGCGCGGCTGCGCGAACAGCGCACCAGCCTGCGGCCGGTCCGGGCCAGGCGCATCCTGTACATCGTCGATGACCGGGATCGCCCGAGCGGCATGGTCGAGATCCAGGACCTCGCCCTGGCGGCGCCGGGTGAAGTGCTGTCGCGCTTCATGCAGCCGGTGCCGGCCTGGGCCGACGCCCTGGAAGACAAGGAGCAGGTGGTCGAGAAACTCGAGGAGCACCAGATCAGCAGCCTGCCGGTGCTCGGCAGCAGCGGCGAGCTGCTGGGGCTGGTGCGCTACGAGATGCTGGTGGCGGTGGCGCGCGAGGATGCCGTGGCCGACATCCAGAGCCTGTTCGGCGTGGACCGCGAGGAGCGGGCGCTGTCGCCCGTGCGCCTGTCGATCAGCCAGCGCCTGCCGTGGCTGCAGATCAACCTGCTTACCGCTTTCATGGCCGCAGCCGTGGTCGGCCTGTTCGAGGAGACCATCGCCCAGTTCACCGCCCTGGCGGTGCTGCTGCCGGTGGTGGCCGGGCAGTCCGGCAACACCGGCGCCCAGGCACTGGCCGTGGTCATCCGCTCGCTGGCGCTGCGCGAGGTGCGCGTGTCGCAGTGGAAGCGGGTGCTGCGCAAGGAACTCGGGGTGGGGCTGGCGAACGGGCTGGCCGTGGCGGTCAGTGCCGGGCTGGCGGTGTTCGTCTGGTCACGCTCGGCGGACCTCACCCTCATCATCTTCCTGGCGATGGTGTTGTCGGTGCTGATGGCCGGCCTCGCCGGCGCGGCCATACCGCTGGTGCTGAGCCGGCTTGGCCACGACCCGGCCCACTCCTCGTCCATCATCCTGACCACGGTGACGGACATCGCCGGCTTCTTCAGCTTCCTCGGGATCGCCACCCTGTTGCTGGGCCTGTAGGGCCGGGCCGGGCCGCGTTCACCCCGGACCATCAATGGTGCGACCGCAGCAGGCGTCGGCAGTGACCTGCTGGACGGGCAGCCAGGCCTGCGGGCCGGGGGCATCGAGGATCCGCTCCAGGTTCGGCAGCACGCCCGTGCTGTCGTCGATTGGCACGGCCCGCAGGGCAACATCCGCACACACTGCCGCCAGCGGCTGGTGAATGGCGAACACCCGGCTGCCGCGGCGGCGCTGGGAGGTGTCGGAAAGGTGTCGGAGAATGATGTCGGGCAGCCCTGTTCACAAGCCGGTTTCGCGGGCCGGATGAAACGCGAGCCACACGGCGGCAGGCCGGCGCGGATGAGCGCATTGTCAGGGTGCAGCATTCTGCCGTAGGGTAGCGCCTCAGCCTGCAGCCGGAGAACAGAACATGGCCCCCAGACCCCCTGTGGACCGCACCGCCCTCATCGTCGTGGACATGCAGAACGGCTTCTGCCGGGACGGCGGGTCCTCGGACAAGATTTTCACCATCGACCAGTGCAAGGCGGCCATCGGCCCCTGCGTGAAGCTCATCCGGGCCGCCCGCAGCGTCAAGGTGCCAATCATCTACACACGCATCGTCTGGCGGGCGGATTACCGGGACGGTGGCGTGCTCACCGATGAGCTGATCCCGGCGCTGAAGGAAATCCAGTGCTGCGCTGAAGGCAGCTGGGATGCGGAACTCATCGACGAGATGGATCCGCAGCCCGAGGACTTCATCATCGACAAGAACCGCTACAGCGCGTTCTACGGCACGCCGCTCGGTTCCATCCTCTCCTCCATGGACATCCGCCACCTGGTGGTCTGCGGCGTGACAACCAACATCTGCGTGGAGACCACCGTCCGCGATGCCGCCCAGCGCGACTTCCGGGTATTCGTGCCCCGCGACGCCACGGGCGAAGTCGCCCCGGAACGGCACGAGTGGGCGCTGACGACCATCGACACGCGCTTCGGCTGGGTCATCGACAGCGACGACGTGCTGACCGCCTGGGGCGTGGACAAGGCCAACGCGGCCTGACCCAGCCAGTGAAACCGCCCTCGCGGAACGCGGCCAGGTGCGGCTGAAGCCGGGCCCCAAGGCAAGGGGTTGGCCCGAAGGCGGAGATGAACCGGCGCCGGGGGGTTCGCGGCTGAAGCCGCTCCTACGGCGACAAACCCGGCGCCTGGGCCATGCCGCGGCAACTGCGCGGCCACCCGTACCCACGGCGCCGAACTCATCGCCCCACGCCTCTACCGCCAGCGTAGGAGCGACTTCAGTCGCGAACGGCACGGCGCCAAAACCACGCCCCGGCAACTTCGCGGCTGAAGCCGCTCCTACGGGCGGTGGACCGGGCGCCGCGGGTGTTCGCGGCTGAAGCCGCTCCTACGGCGCCATACCCGGCGCCTGGGCCATGCCGCGGCAACTGCGCGGCCACCCGTACCCACGGCGC
>CAYGQN010000411.1:0-3918 GCA_964351795.1 uncultured Gammaproteobacteria bacterium | reverse complement strand
GCGGCTGCCGAGAAAGAGTTTGCCAAGGCACGCGAGGCCGGCGACGACTCCCCGGAGACGCGTTTGCTGCTGCTGCAGAGTCTTCTGGACCAGGGCAAGCCCGAGGAGGTCCTGCGCGAAGCACCGGCTGTCGAGGAGGCCGATGCCGATACGCTGGCCGTGGTTGCCCGCGCCCAGTTCAGGCTGGGGCATCCGGAAAAAGCACGCACCACGCTGCAGATCGCAGCCCGGAACAACCCCGACTCCAGCGACGTGCAACTCGCGCTGGCACAACTGGAATACGGCCAGGGCAACAATGACCAGGCGCGCAGCTATCTGGACAAGGCGCTGGCGCTGGATCCCGGGTCGGTGCCCGCCTTGCTGTTCGCCGGCGATTTCGGCCTGCTCACCGGGGAGCACCAGCAGGCGCTGGAGAAATACAACCAGGCCCTGGCCGCCGCACCGCAGTCACCGCGCGCCATGCTCGGCGTTGCCCGCGCGTGCATCTACCTGCGTGACACCGACTGTGCGGAGAAGCCGCTGAAATCCTTGCGGGGCATCATTCCCAAGCATCCGGAAACCCGCCTGATCGAGGCGTACTCGGCTTTTCTGCGTGGCGACAACCAGGCTGCCGTGGATGCCGCCCGCGCAGCGCTGAGCGTGTATCCGCAGCACGCGGCGTCGCAGCTGCTGTTGTCACAGTTGCTGCTGCTGGACGGCGCCTACGACCAGGCTAGCGAACTCGTCGACGCTTTTCTCAAGCAGTACCCGGACAGCGAAGTTGCCCTCAAGCGCCGTGCTGCCATCCGTTTGCGCCAGGCCGATCCGGATGCGGTTATCGAAACCATCGAAACCCTGCCGGACGAGGCCCGGGACTCCGAGGCACTCATGATGCTTGCCTCCGCCTACGGCACCAAGGGAGATGCACAGCGCAAGCGCGAAACCCTCGACGAGGCCATCTCGCTCGCGCCCGACGACGCCAACCTGCAGGTGCAGATGGCGCTGGAGCGTTTCGCCGATGGCCAGACGGAGGCGGCACTGGCAGAGCTGGAGGCCCTGGCCGAGGGCTCCGAGGGCATCACCAACGCTGATGTCAGTCTCCTGCTCATCGCCGTTCGCAACGGCGAGGTGGAGCGCGCGCTCACGGTGGTCGAGGACATCGCCGCGGCGGCACCGGAATCCGGTGCGCCCGCCAACATCCGCGGTGTCATCCACATGGGCCAGGACCGTCGCGAGGATGCACGCGCGGCCTTCGAGGAAGCCCACCGCAAGGAACCCGCCTACAAGCCGGCGCTCTACAACCTCGCCTCCCTCGGCATGGTCATCGACGACAACAAGATGGTGGACGAGGCGCTGGGAAAGCTGCTGGAACTTGACCCGCGCGATCTTCAGGCCAACATGCTGCGGGCATCACAGCGTATCCGCCAGGGTGACCTGGAAGCGGCAATAAAAGTGCTCGCCGAGACCGTCAACGCCCACCCGGAGGCCGTTGCTCCGAGAGTGGTGCTGGGCGCGACCTACCTGCGCCTGGGCGACATCGCCAACGCCGACGTAAGTACGGACCAGGCATTGAAGATGGCACAGCAGGACAACCGCGTGCGCCTGCTGCGGGCACAGGTGCTGCTCGCTACCGGCAACCTTGCCCAGGCCATCAACCTGCTGGAAAGCATTGTCAAACAGGAGCCCGGAAACCATGTGGCGGTGCGACTGCTGGCCGAGTCCCTGTATGCCCGCGGGGACAAGCAGCGCGCCCGCTCGCTGGTCACGCGGACCCTTGAAAGCACTCCCGATGACTACCTGCTTCAGTACACGCTGGCCCGCTTCGACCTGGATGCAGGCGAGCTCGATGCAGCGCGCAACCAGGCGCTGGCACTGCAGGACGCGCTTCCCGGCTCGGCGATGGTCGTCAGCCTGCTGGGTGATATCGCCGGTGCCGGCGGTCGCTGGGGCCAGGCCACCACCTACTATCGCAATGCCTTCGACCTCAATGCCGATACCGGCACGGCCATCAAGCTGCACCATGCGCTGATCCGCTCCGGCAACGGCACGGCAGCAACCACGCTCGTGGACGACTGGCTCGCCGAGAACCCCGATGACGTCACGGCATTGTTGCTCCAGGCTTCGCAGAGCGAGCGCAATGGCCAGGTGCAGGAAGCCATCGACAGCTACCAGCGCCTGCTGGAGGCCCAGCCGAACAACGTCGTGGCGCTGAACAACCTCGCCTGGCTGCTGCGGGACAAGGACGCGAAGCGCGCGCTGGACCTGGCCGGGACTGCCTACGCGGTGGCACCGGACAACATCGAGGTTGCCGACACCTACGGCTGGCTGCTGGTCGGTTCCGGCCAGGCGCAGCAGGGCCTGCGCATCATCCGCCAGGCAGCCGATGCCGCACCCGACAAGCCCGGGATCCGCTACCACCTCGCGGTGGCGATGGCCGAATCAGGCCAGCGCGCCGAGGCGGAGGTCGAATTGCGCCGGCTGCTGCGCGACCATCCGGACTTCCCCGAACGCGAGCAGGCGCAGGCCTACTACGACGGTCTGTGATCCACGCCACATGCCCGGGCCGCAGGGCCCGGGTATGCTCGCGGCGGCCCATCCGAAGGAACAAGAACCCCATCATGGCGAACATCCTCGTTACCGGCGGCGCCGGCTACATCGGCAGCCACGTCGTCAAGCAACTCGGCCAGGCCGGGCACCACGTGGTCGTCCTGGACAACCTCAGCAAGGGCTTCCGCGAGGCCGTCACCCACGGCGAACTCGTGGTGGGCGATACCGCGGATCGCGACCTGGTCAGCCGCATCCTGCGCGGGCACAACGTCGACTCGGTCATGCACTTCGCGGCCCTGACCATCGTGCCCGAATCCGTGCAGAACCCCCTGCTCTACTACGGCAACAACACCTGCGCGACCCGCAACCTGCTGGAATGCTGCCAGGGCGCGGGCGTGCGCCATTTCGTGTTCTCCTCCACCGCCGCCGTGTACGGGATCCCGCAGGGCGATGCCGCCGGTGAGGACACCCCCACGCAACCCATCAACCCCTATGGCATGTCCAAGCTCATGAGCGAGCACATGCTGCGTGATCTCTGCGCGGCCAGCGACATGCGCGCCGTGGTGCTGCGTTACTTCAACGTGGCCGGCTGCGATCCGGAAGGCGAGATCGGCCAGTCCACGCCCGGGGCCACGCTGCTGGTGAAGGTGGCCGCCGAAGCCGCCACGGGCAAACGCCCGGGCGTGAGCATCTTCGGCACCGACTACCCCACCCCCGATGGCACCGGGGTGCGCGACTACATTCACGTGTGGGACCTGGCCGCCGCACACCTCGCCGCGCTGGACTACCTCAACGCGGGTGGCGCCACCGCCACCCTCAACTGCGGCTATGGCCACGGCTACAGCGTGCGAGAGGTGCTGGACAAGGTTGCCGAGATCAATGGCAGCCCATTGGACATCACCGAGGCGCCACGGCGTGCCGGTGATCCGCCCACGCTCATCGCCCGCTCGGATCGCATCCGCGAATTGCTGGGCTGGACCCCGCGCCACGATGATCTCGGCGAGATCTGCCACTCCACCCTGCGCTGGGAACGCGCGCCGCGCTATGGCGCGCCCTGAGCGGACTTGCCGCCAGCCTCCAGGCCGCGCAGCGGCCGCCCTGCTGGCATCGATGCTGACGGGGCTGCTGGCCGTATGTGGTCCGGCCATGGCCGCCGGGGATCCCTTCCCCGCGCTGGTCGAGCGCATCAAGGCATCGGTGGTCGGCGTGGGGACCTACCAGGCCACGCGGCGACCACCCAACCAACTGCTGGGCACGGGTTTCGTGATTGCCCCCGGCAACCTCGTGGTAACCAATGCGCATGTCATCGACGTTGAGCTCGACACCGCCCACCGTGAGCAGCTGGTCGTGTACATCGGCCAGGGCCGCCGGCCCGAGCGCCGGGAGGCAAGC
>CAYGQN010000410.1:0-3936 GCA_964351795.1 uncultured Gammaproteobacteria bacterium | reverse complement strand
GTTCGCGGCTGAAGCCGCTCCTACGGGGGCTACGGGACGGGGGAGCGGAGGCGTTGTGGCGGAAGGCGGCAGGACGCGAGCCGCAGGGCCCGTCAGTTCCGGTCGAAGGCCGCGTGCACGCACTCGCGCAACGCCGACTGCCGGACATGCACCTCACGGGCCAGGTGCAACTGCCCGCGGGCACGCAGCAGGTTGTGCTCGCTGGCGCTCGCAAAGCGTTCGCGGTCCCAGCCGAAGTAGGACTCGGCCAGCGCATCGGCAGCGAAGCGGGCGGCCAGCTCCAGGCAGATCTGCAGCGTGGCGGCCGGGATCGCCTGCCACTCCGGCGCCGTTATCCGGGCGCGCACCGGCACCGCCCAGGCCTGCAGCGCCGCGGCCGCCACGGTCATGTCGAAGCACGTGTCGAGGCTGTCCTCGCCGGCCGGGTTGCACCATGAGCGAAGCGCATCGCCCAGCTCGAACGCGATGTTGCCCGGCCCGACCGTATCGAGGTCCACCAGGCAACGCGCCTCGTCCAGCGACGGGGTGAAGATGACGTTGGTGATTTTCGGATCGCCGTGGCAGATCCGCAGCGGCAACGGCGCCAGCGCCGCGCCGCCCAGCGCATCGATGTCCGCGGCCAGCCCGGCAACCGCTGTGTGGGCGTGATGCCCGCCATGGCGTTCCAGCGCGGCATCCAGGCCGGCCCGGTGGCGGGCGAAATCGTGGCCGCCGGCCCGGCCGGCGCGAAAGTCGTGGTCGAGGTCCGCCAGGCCGGCATGGAAACGGCCGAGCAGGCCACCGGCCGCGGCCGCCTGCGCCGGCGCCGACACGCGCTCTATGCTGTGCCCGTCGATCCAGTCCAGCAGCCGCCAGCAGCCCTCGTGCTCGAGGTACAGCGCCCCGCCCAGGGTGGGTCGCGGCGCCGGGCACAGCATGCCGCGGGCATGCAGGTGGGCGGCGACCGCGGCGATGTCGGCATTCACCGACGGCGGGAAGATGGCGCTCACCCGCTGCAGGGCGAAGCGCACGCCGGCCGCGTCGGTCAGCTGCCAGGTCTGGTTGATGAGCCCGCCGGCCACGCGCCGGCAGCGCGCACCACCCAGGCCCCAGGCGGCCAGCACCGGCGCGGGTGGCCCCGCCTCGCCCGCCGGCCCGCTCATGCCCGACTCAGAAGGTCTTCCAGTCGCCGGACTGCTCGAAGGCATAGGCGGCGCGGTAGATGGTGGGCTCGTCGAACCATCGCCCCACCAGCATGAGACCCACCGGCAGGCCCTCACGCAGGCCGCAGGGAATGGACATCGCCGGATGCCCGGTGGCATCGAACTGCCCGGTGTTCAGCACCGAGTTGAAGGCCTGCGCCATGATGGTGTCGTCGTCGGTCTCGGCCAGGTTCGCCCCGTGGGCACCGGCCCGGTGCACCGTGGTGGGCATGAGCAGGAGGTCATAATGGCCCAGGGCCTCGTCGTAGGCCGCGCGCAGCCAGGGCACCAGGTTCTTGGCGCGGGCATAGAAGTAACCCTTGTACTGCTCCAGGTGCTTGCCGAGCATCAACAGCACCTGCGCGTTCAGGGGCATGTCCGCCAGCCGGCCCTGGATGCCGTTGACCTTCTCCCACAGCGCCGGGGAGAACGGGCCCTTCTGGTGCATGCCCACCGTGTTCATGGCGAGGGTGGCCCACAGGCCGTCGCTGATGATGGCACCCCAGATGGCCATGCCGGCCAGGTGCTGCGGGATGCTGACGTCCTCCACCATTGCCCCGAGGCCGGCCAGGCGCTCGGCGCCGGCGCGCACGCATTCATCCACCAGCGGGTCGGACAGCGCCTGGCCGAAACCCTCGCTGACCACACCGATGCGCAGGCCGGCGACGCCGCGGTCCAGGCCCTGGCTGTAGGGGTGCACTTCCAGGCCCCGCTGGCGGCCGTCGCGACCGTCGTAGCCGGCGATGACCTCCAGCATGAGCGCATTGTCGGAGACGCTGGCGGTGATCGGCCCGCAGTAGTCGATGGACTCCTCCATGCCCATGATGCCCGTGTAGGGCACCAGGCCGTGGGTGCCCTTCATGCCGTAGGTGCCGCTGATGCTGGAGGGGATGCGCACCGAGCCGCCCTGGTCGCAGCCAAGCGCCATGTCCACCACGCCCGCGCCCACCAAAGCCGCACTGCCGGAGGAGGAACCGCCGGCGGAGTAGCCATGCATGACGGGGTTCTGCACCACACCGTTGCTGGCCGTGGCGCTGCCGCCGGAGACGCACAGGTATTCGCACACGGCCTTGCCGCTGATGGTCGCCCCGGCCGCCAGCAGCCTCGACACCACGGTGGCATCGAACTCCGGCACGAAGCCCTGGAGCACGTTGGCGCCGTTCATCATCGGTACGCCGCCGACGAAGATGTTGTCCTTCACCGCCACTGTGCGCCCGGCCAGCGGGCCGGCCTCCGCCTCGCGAATGTCGGTGAGCACGTACCAGGCACCGAGATCGTTCTCGCCGGGGCCGGGCTCGCGCCACTGGCGCGCGGTCGCGGGGCCGGGCGGGAGATGATCGGGCAGGGCGGCCAGTGCCGCGTAGCCCTCGCCGAAGCCACCCATGTACGACAGCACCTTCTGCAGGTGTTCGGCACTGGCATCAAAACCGATGTCCGCGGCCATGCGCTGCATTCCGTCGATATCCGGCAGTTCGAATTTCATCCCCTCGTCTCCCCTGTTGAATGCCGCCAGCTTTGCCCGCCGGCCGGAAAATCGCAATCCGTTTCCGGCCTGTGCAGGGCGGCACGGCAGCATCGAATAATTGCGCGCACGGCTCTACACTATGCGGCCTGACCGGGCTGGATGAACCGACCATGACGGATGCCGTGCAATTGCTCCTGCGCAGTGGCAGGCAGCCACCGCTGGACCCGGAGTCACCGACACCACTGTACCACCAGCTCTACACCATGCTCAGGGACTGCATCGTCGGCGGCATCCTGGCCGACGGCACCAAGATCCCCTCCGAGAAAGAACTGGCAAGCGCCTTCCGGGTGTCGCGCATCACCGCGCGGCGCGCCCTGCACGATCTTGCCGCCGACAACCTCGTGGCCCGCCACCGCGGCCGCGGCACCTTCGTCACCTACCGCTACCATCCCGAGCCGGTGCGCGCGCCGGTCATCGGCATGCTCGAGAACCTCGAGCACATGGGCCGGGAAACCAAGATCCGCGTGCTGTCGCTGCGCCACATGCGGGCGCCGGTGGAGGTGTCCGATGCCTTCGGCCTGCCGCATGACACCACGCTCACGCACATCCTGCGGGTGCGCAGCCACCACTCCATGCCCTTTGCCTACTACGAGAGCTGGACGCGCGGCCTGCCCCGCAGCATCACCCGCGCGGCGCTGGAGAAGCACCCGCGCCTGGAACTGCTGCGCAAGGCCGGTATCGCCATCAACCGCATCGAGCAGACCCTGAGCGCGGTCGCCGCCACGCCCGAGGTGGCCGAGGCCCTCGGCGTCATGCCCGGCCGGCCCATGCTCAAGCTCATCCGACGCAGTTTCGACAAGGCCGACCAACAGGTGGATTACCTGGATGCGCTGTACAACCCCGAGCGCTTCCAGTACCAGATGAACCTGTCGATGAACTGAGCGCGCGCCGGTAACGCTGCCGGCAGGCCCACGCACGCGAGGCACCGCCCATGCCTGAACGCCGTTTCCGCGCCGTCACCGTCGGCTGCAGCGACGTGGATGCCGCGGCTGCCCTGTGGACCGGCACCTTCGCCCTGTCGACGCTCGACCAGCGTCCGGCCGGCGACCCGGAGCTCGCCCGGCTCTGGGGCGTCGAAGCCGATGCCATCGGTGCGCAATACCTGCTCGGCATGCCCGGCGCCACGCATGGCTGCCTGCACCTGGCCGGCCTGGCCCGGCCCGCGGCGCCGGTGCGCGAGGGCGCCGCCAGCACCGACCTGTGCCCGAAGAACATCGACCTGTACTGCGA
>CAYGQN010000409.1:2942-3943 GCA_964351795.1 uncultured Gammaproteobacteria bacterium | reverse complement strand
CGTTGCTGACGGTGCGGGTGTCCGGTGTGCCGACGACGGATCCGGCGCTGGCCTTGTGCTCGGCCACGGCTGCCAGGTCCAGGCCCTGTTCGCCGGCGATGCCGCCAACGGAATCGCTGATGCCCACGATGCGCGCCCCGGCCTCGGCGAACAGCTGCGCCGCGACGGCGCCGACGTTGCCAAAGCCCTGCACTACCACCCGCGCGCCGTTCAGCGAGGCCAGCCCGGGCAGGGCGGCGCGTTCCAGGAAGCGCTCCGTGGCGTACAGCACGCCGCGGCCGGTGGCTTCGCGCCGGCCCAGCGAGCCGCCGAGTTCGATGGGCTTGCCGGTGACCACGGCACGGTTGTTCTCGCCGCCATGGAAGGCATCGTAGGTGTCGTACACCCAGGCCATGGTCTGCTCGTTGGTGTACATGTCCGGTGCGGGGATGTCGGTGTGCGGGCCGATGTCGTCGCCCAGTTCCACCACGAAGCGCCGGGTGATGCGTCGCAGTTCCCCTTCGCTGAGGGCCTTGGTGTCGCAGGTCACGCCGCCCTTGGCGCCGCCGAAGGGCAGGTCCACCAGCGCGCATTTCCAGGTCATCAGCGCGGCCAGGGACATCACTTCCTCGCGGGTCACATCGGGGTGATAGCGGATCCCGCCCTTGCCGGGCCCCAGCACGCGGCTGTGCAGCACCCGGTAGCCGTGGAAGGTGCGTACCGAGCCGTCGTCCATTTCCACGGGAAAGCACACGCTGATGGTGCGCTTGGGTGCCTTGAAGAAGTCGATGAGGCCGGTACGCAGGCCCTCGACATGGCCGGCGGCCTGGTCGAAGCGGTCGTGAACAATCTGTAGCGGGTTGAGTTCCTCGTTCAATGCCTTGCCTGCCTCCGGTTCGCTGCCGCTTGCCGTCGCGGCGCCGCAGGTATTATCGCAGCCCTGGCGCCGGCGCGCTGTCATGCTGGCCGCCGGCGCGGTGCTCGGGCTCTGGCAACACGTCCGCTGACGGGGTCGGCCTCGG
>CAYGQN010000409.1:0-2932 GCA_964351795.1 uncultured Gammaproteobacteria bacterium | reverse complement strand
ATCAGCCGCCAGCGACCGCGCGCCGGCCGGCGGGGCCTCAGCCGCCGGGCCGTGGCAGTGCGCCGGCGGCCAGGGCTTCGCGTTGCACCCCCGGTGCCTCGCGGGCCGGCGTCTGCGATGCCTGTACCGCCGGCGCTGCCAGGGGTTGGTTGGCACCAGGGCGGCGGGCGCCGCCCTGGCAGCGCTCGCGGATGATCTGTGCCACCTGCAGCAGCAGTGCATCGTAGTCGAGGCCGGCCGCTGCGGCGGCATGGGCGAAGCTGCCGTTGCGCGCGAAGGTCTCCAGCGGCTGGATGCCGATCAGCACCGGCCGGCCATCGCCGCGCACGCGGAAATCCAGTCGCGCGTAGTCGCGACAGCCCAGCAGCCTGAACACCCGCAAGGCCAGCGCGCGTACCGCCTCGGCGTCGTCCTCGTGAATGTCGGCCGGGCACTGCTTGTCATGCAGCCGCGAGCGCACCGCCACCAGCGGCAGCACCTGCGGGCGGGTATTGCCCAGCACGCAGGCGCGCACCTCGCGCCCGCCCGGCAGTGACTCTGCCAGCACGGGCTGGTCGAGTTGCGCCAGGCTCTCGCGCACGCAGGCACGCAGCTCGTCCCGGTTGAGGATGCGCTCGGCCGGACGGTCCGGGTCGAAGCGCGGCCGGGCCAGCAGCGGGAAGCTGAAGTCCTGGTCGTCCACGTCTGCGACTGTCTCCAGCAGCTGCCAGTCCGGTACGGGGATGCAGTGGCTGCGCAGGCGCTCGAGCAGCGCAGCGCGGTCGGACAATTGCGCCATGCACAGCGGGTCGGGGCCGCCGTAGGGCACGCCGGCCATTTCCAGCATCGCCGGCAGGTGGGCGAGCCGGCCCCGGCCCTGGATGCCGAAAGCCAGGTTCAGCACCAGCCCCGGGGCTTCGCTGCCATCGGCGCTGGCCGGCAACCAGCGGCGCAGCTCGCGCACGAGATCACCGTCGGCCTCGAACACGCGCACGTCGTAGCCGCCATCGCGCAGCGCATCGACGACGCGCTGGATCGACCGGCGCCTGTCCGCATGCGGGCCGGGCACGCCGCGGTGCGTCACCACCGTGCGGTTCCAGCGGTTGCGCACCAGGGCGATGGCCGGGCGGCGGCGCGCCGCCGGGGTGCTGCGGCCGAGGTCTTCATCGCTTACACCCTGCAGCAGGCGCAGGTCGAAGAACTCCGCCAGCATCACCACCAGGATGATCTCGGTCAGCAGCAACTCCGGCGCGTGCAGCACCGCGGCCTGCACCAGGCTTATCTGGCTGACCCCGGCAATCACCCCGGCCACGGCAATGGTCCAGCCCGTGCGCCACAGCGCCATGCGGGTGTTGCTGCGGGCCACCGTGTCGGCAATGCTCTCGGCGAGCATGGCCAGGATCACCACGGGGAAGAAGGCGAAGCTGAACAGGGTCGCGGAGTTCAGCCAGGTACCCACCAGCAGGCCGCCGATCATGGTCACCGCCACCACGCCGAGGGTGATTGCCACGCGTGCGTACAGCGGCAGGCCGCCGCGGCGCATCGCCGGGCGGATGACCAGGATCACCGCCACGATGATGGCAATGAGCAGCAGGCTCGGCAGCAGGCCGATCTCCTGGAAGCCGATGGCAATCAGGATGGAGCGGAAGCCCAGCACCCGGATCCCGCCGGTCAGCCGCGCCAGGGCAATGATGAGCGCGGCCGTCGGCAGCAGCAGGATGTAGAGGATGCCGCCGCGGTCCGTGGGCGGGACCCACGCGAGCGTCAGCTGCCCGTTCAGCCAGACGCCGGGCGCTGCCAGCGTCGCCAGGCCCGGCAGGTCCTGCAGGCCGCTGCCGGGCAGGGCCACCACGCGGGCTACGCACAGCACCAGCGGCAGGACGGCGGCGGCCAGCAGCAGGCCGAGCGCGGCCGGGGGGATGCGGTCCTTCAGGCGCAGCAGGCCCCGGCGGACACCATCGGCGGGCTGGGTTTCGTTCATGACGAGGGCTCCTCGGTGCTGCTGCGCCGGATGGCGACCACGCCGGTCATGCCGGGGCGCATGCGTGCCGGCGGGTTCTCCAGCCGGATCCCCACGCCGATCACCGGCGCCTGGTCCATGCGCGTGGCGCGCGGTTGCGGCACGTAGTCCACTGGCATCTCGTAGTCGGTGGTCAGGCCGATGGTCTTCACCACGCCGCGCACGGCTTGCTGCGGGAAGGCATGCAGGGTGACCTCGACGGCGCTGCCCACCTCGATGTCGGCAACCTGCGCCTCCGGGATCCAGGCCTCCAGCCAGACATCCTCGGTGAGCCACACCGACAGCAGTGGCACGCCGATGGTGGTGGAGGTGCCGGGCTGGGCGAGGCGGCGCACGATGGCGCCGTCGCCCGGTGCCCGCACGATGGTGCTTTCAAGGTCTGCCCGCGCTGCCTCCAGCCTGGCGCTGGCCTGCGCCAGCCGGGCTTCCAGTACGCCCAGGTGCTGTTCGCGCAGGGTGATCGCATCCACGGCCAGGGCGGCGCGCTGGTGCAGGGTCCGGGCACCGGCGTACTCGGCGGCGGCCGCCTCGGCCATTGCCTTCGACGTGCGCGCCTTGGCGCCGGCATCGCGCACGACCTCAGTCGCGATGGCGCCGTTCGGCAGCAGCGCCTTGCGAGCCTGGTAGAAGGCGCTGCTGTCCTCCTGGCGGCTGCGGGCAGCCTCCAGCTCCGCCCGGCGGGCGACCATCGCCGCGTCGGCCTCCTCGCTGAGGTTGGCCACCCGACGGCGCTCGTGGGCAATGGTGGCGCGTTCGACTTCGATCTCCCGCGTCAGCGCGTCAACGCTCGCCTCGGCCTCGCTCACCAGCGCCCGGAAATGGCGGTCCTCCAGCCGTGCCAGCACCTGGCCCTTGCGCACGGTGTCGCCGGCATCCACGGCGATTTCCGCGACCACGCCCTTCAGCCTGGCGCCGACCTCGGCCAGGTGCGAG
>CAYGQN010000408.1:0-3950 GCA_964351795.1 uncultured Gammaproteobacteria bacterium | reverse complement strand
GTTCAACCCCGTCGAGCATCAGCGTGTTGTGCGCCGCTGTGCCGCGAACCAGGGGGCGCTCGCTCAGGGGCTGGTAGCTGCCCACGCCGGTGTCCGTGAGCACCGCCTGGCCGTCGAGCACCCACTCCACCGACAGCGCATCGCAGTGGGCATGGCCAGGCTGGTGGTCCGGCCCGATCTCGCCGCAGTCGATCATCAACGCATCGGCGTCGCGCCCCATGAGGTAGTAGCCGCTCTGGCGCAGTGCCTCGCGCCATGGCCCGCTGCGCGTTGGCGCCGCCGGCGTCTGCCCCAGCACCCGGGCCGCGTAATCGCGCAGCTGCGCCGGCGGCGGCGCGATGCCATTGGCGGAATCATTGAACAGCGGCAGGCGCTCGCCCGGTAGCAGAACCCGTTCCAGGAAGCGCATCCCCGCCATCGCCGCATCCCGGAACGCCCCAGGGTCCGCGACGCTCGCCAGGCCGGGTGCGCCGACGACCAGGTTCGCGAGATCCAGCAGGTCTTCCAGCACAATGCAGTGGTACATGGGGCTGCGCTCGAAGTGGCCACCATCCTCCAGCATCTGCTCGGCGATGGCTTCGCGCATGATGTCCAGCCCCAGCCGGAACCAGCGGCGGCCATCCTCCCCGGAAAAAGCCGCCCCGGCGAACATCAGCGCCTTGCCGTTCTTGAGCAGATGATTGGCGCGCAGGTGGTACTCGATATGGTGTTCCAGCCAGGCCGCATGGCGGTACAGCGCCCGCTCCCGCTCCACCCGGTCCTGCTCCGGTTGCCCGTTGATGGCAATGAACTTCAGCCAGTTCACCAGCCTCAAGGACACCGTGTAGGGCTCCCAGGCGTCTTCGGAGGGCGGCGCGTTATGGGCGACCCAGTCATCCAGCCAGGCGTTGCGCGTGCCTAGGTCGATGGCAGGGTTCAGCAGATAATCCAGGTAATGCAGGTTGTAGCGCCACAACTTGCTCGGCCCTTCCGGGTGCCAGTCCACCGGCAAGCTGGCGGGCATGGACTGGTTCAGGAAGCGGAAGTGCGTGGCCGTGCAATCAGCACCCGCCGCCAGCGGCGGCGTAGCCAGTGCCAGTGGTGTCGCTTCAACGACCCGCGTGGGCAGCGGCGCGACGTGGCGGTCCACCAGCAGGCGGTACCGCGCCAGGTACCACAGCTGGCTGACCCGAAGATAGCGCAGGGTTCGCCACAGGCGGCCGGGATCGGGCATCAGCTCAGCCAGTCTTGAAACAAGCCGCTCGCATTACGCCGAGCTTCCCGGGCGCGGCCGGGCAGCGCAACGGTGGCGTGCGCCCTGAGGGTGCTGACGATGAGTGTGTCATCAATCTGGGAGCTGGTCGGCAAGGTCGAAGGTGACGCGGGCCACCTCGAACAGCTCCGCAGCCGTTATGGGCGAGCCCGCACCCTGCCGAATCGCATCCACGAATGCCGCCACGCAGGCGGTCTGGCCCTTGTCCTGCTGCCACAGTCGTTGCGACTTCAGCCCCGGCCAGCCGAAACTGTTGAGCCTTCGAAAGTTATCCAGCTGCGCGATGGCGCCACCGCTGAATACTTCCAGGCGCTCTTTCGGAAAAGCCCGATGCCCGTTGGCCAGGTACAGGATGGTACCCACCGAGCCGTCCGCGAACTGCAGGATCATGCTCGTCTTGTCATCCCGTACGGCCATGCCCGCAGCCTCACCGACGCAGAAGGACTGTGCACCGGATATCGCGGCCCCCGCAAGGTGGCGCAGCAGATCAACAAAATGGCAGCCCTCGCCGATGATGCGGCCACCACCCACGCCGCGGTCCTGAGTCCAGTGGTCCGCCGGAATCGCGCCGGCGTTCACCGTCATCAGGAAATGCTTCGGCTCGTTACGGCCGGAAAGGGCCTGCTTCACTGCAAGCACATGCGGGGCGAAACGTCGGTTGAAGCCGACCATGAGCACGGGCGCACCGCCCCCAGGGGTTGCGGCCTTCCCGCAGGCGGCCTGCACCGCCTCCAGCTCTGTCCGGGTGAGCGTCAGCGGCTTTTCCACGAACACGTGCTTGCCGGCCTCCAGCGCTGCAATGACGAAGCGGGCATGGGAGTCATGGCGCGTGCTGATGACCACGGTGTTGATGTCCGGATCGTCGATGACAGCATCCGCGCTGGTGCAGGCCTCCTCAATCCCGAGCTTCTTCGCCGCGTGGACCCCGGACACACCCTGTGCCGATGCCACCATCTTCATGCGGGCCCCGGTTTTCGCGAATGCCGGGATGAGAATCTGGGAGGCGTAGTTGCCCGAGCCGATGAAGCCGATGACCGGCTTGTCCGCGCCGGCGACGGCGGCGGTAACCTGCACCGAAGGTGCGCGGCGGGCGTCATCCTGGTCCGCAGCGTACTCGAGCAGGATCCCCAATGAAGGCGTGCCATTGCTGATGACCGCGTAGGCATCCCCGGCCTTCTCAATTGCGTAACGATGGCTCACCAGCTCGCCAACGCTCACGCGCTGCTCGGCCAGCATGTCCAGGAAGGCCTCGAAATTGCGCTGCTCCGTCCAGCGCACGAACCCTACCGGGTAATCCTGGCCGCCCTCTTCATAGGCAGGGTCATAACGCCCCGGGCCGTAGGAGCAGGAAACCTGGAAGGTGAGCTCCTTCTCGTAGAAATCGGCCCGGGAAAGCTCCAGGCCGGTAACGCCGACCAGCACGATACGCCCGCGCTGGCGGCACATGGTGGCAGCCTGGTGAACCGGCTCTGAGCTCTTCGTCGAGGCGGTGAGAATGACCGCGTCCACGCCCCGCCCGCGGGAGAAGGCCGCTGCGGCAGCAAGTACATCGTCCCCTGCGGCCGGGTTGGCCGTTTCCGCACCCAGCGCGCGCGCCTGCTCAATCTTGGCGGCGTCCAGGTCAATGCCAAGCACCCGACAACCGTGCGCACGCAGGAGTTGAACCGTGAGCAGGCCGATGAGGCCCAGCCCGGTAACCACCACGCATTCGCCCAGCGTCGGCTGTACCAGCCGCACACCCTGCAGGGCAATGGCGCCAAGCACGGTGAACGCCGCATCGTCATCGCTGACGGCATCCGGAATTCGTGCACAAAGGTTCTGCGGTACGGCGACGATCTCGGCATGCTTGCCATTGGAAACCACGCGATCACCAACAGCAAAACCCTGCACCCCCTCCCCGACTTCCAGCACCACACCCACATTGGAGTAGCCCATGGGTAGCGGTGTGGAAAGCTTGTTCTGCACGGCGCGCACCGTGGGCGCGAGGCCATCGGTTTTCACCTTGTCCAGCACCTGGCGAACTTTGTCCGGCTGCTGTCGCGCCTTGTCGATGAAGCCGGCCCTGCCGAAATCCACCAGCATACGTTCGGTGCCTGTCGACACCAGCGAGCGCCGGGTACTGATGAGCAGCTTGCCGTGCCCCGCGCGCTCTGGCGCCGGCACATCCTCGACGATGGTCTCGCCGTTCTGCAGATCCTGGAGGACTTGTTTCATGTTTGTGATTGGGGTTCGAAGGAAGATGTGCCTGTAGTCAGCGGGCTGAACGCTCGCCCCGCCCTCGATCGAATGCCAGTCTTCGGCCGTTGAAAGTTTGGACGGCAATCATCCAGAGACTCGCAGGATACCCTGCTCATATTGAACTCTCCGTGTTGAGGAACTTAGTCCGGGGCAGCACTCTTGGCTTCGTTCCGCACGGGTGCAAATACGCATTTCCGTGTGGTCGGCAGCGTGATCGGGACCGCTGCCAGCAATAGCGCTGCCGGCTGTATTGTGTCTCTTGTGGGAATATCCGCTCAGGCGGTGCCCCCAAATCTTTACCGCCTACTCCCGGGCTACAGGCTATGCCCCTCGACTCAAGACGTAAAAGCGCGATGCCGGTGCTAGCTTGCGGAGCACCGTCGTCCTTCGGTAAACCACGTTCCAGGCGAGTGCTTGGCTCGAAAGCGAATCAAGAACAGTAAGTATTCCGTGATTATAC
>CAYGQN010000407.1:0-3959 GCA_964351795.1 uncultured Gammaproteobacteria bacterium | reverse complement strand
CCGGGCTGCGGGCCGCGGGCGCCGCCCTCGCCGACTACGCGCGAGGGGGGCGGGCCGCGCAGGCGCGGGCGATGCTGGCGCTGCGGGCGGCACGCGCGCGCCGTCAGCTGCGCGGCGGCTGAGCCCTCCGGCCTACACCGCGATCCGGGACAGCCAGGGGCCGAGCCGGTTGGCCAGCGGCAGGGGCAGCCGCCGCCAGGCCGCCACGGCCGGGCGCAGCAACGGATTATCCGGGTTGAGGTGGGGCACCTCCCTGGCCCGCACCAGGCAGTAGCGATAGGCCAGGGGCTGTGGCACCAGGCCCCAGGTCTGCTTCGATTCGCAGGCCCCGCTGCCGAGGATGGAACGCCCGAAGTCGAACCAGCGACAACCGTCGGCCGCCGCCCGGCAGGCGAGATCCCAGTACACGTGGTCGAAGGCCCGCAGGGCGCGCGCCTGTGGCAGTGCGCCCACGTAGTAGGGCAGCACCTGGTCGCGGAAGCGGAAGCTCATCAGCCCCAGCACCGGTTCATTCCGGTGCAGCACGATGGTCACTTCCACCGCGCCGGGAAACTGCGCCAGCAGTGCCTGGAACCAGGCCCGCGGGAACACCGGCGAGCCGAGATCACGCACCCCGCGCGCGTACAGCCGGTAGAAGCGATCCACCGTGGAGTCCTGTTCGACCACCAGGTCGTTGCCGGCGCCCTTGCGAATCTCGGCGCGACGCTTGCGCGGGATCCCGGCCAGCACGGCCGCGGTGTCGGCCTGCAGGGCGAAGCCGAAACGGCAGTAATCCCGGCTCACCGGCCAGTCCTCGCGGCCCTCGTCCCGGTTGCGCAGTTCGAGCCAGGCCACGCCCGTGCCCCGGGCCAGCTCAGCGGCGGCATCCTCGAGACGGCGCGAGATGGCCGCATCATCGGCCAGCACACCGCCGTAGACGCCGCCGGGCACCGAGATGATGGCGCTGGCAAAGGGCGGCCGGCGCACCAGGGCCAGCGGCAGCACCCCGACGAGCCTGTCCTGCTCATGTGCAACCAGGCAATGCGGCGTGAAGCCGAAGCCACGCTGCAATGCCGTCATCCAGCCCGACAGGTGGAAAACACTGCCCTCGGGATGCGCGAACACGTACTTGTCCCGGGCGGCGGCCTCCCCGGCCTGCATCGCGGCAATGCGAATCATGCCGGCGCGGTTTGCTCCGGGCGCAGCAGTACCAGCAGGAAGGAAGCCCCGACCAGGCCGGCACGCCAGTCCGTCTCCGGGTCGAAGCGCCAGTCGAACAGCGGCAGCACCGCCTGCTGGCGATGCACTACCAGCCCGGCATCGCCGGCCGCCGCGCGCACCGCCGCCAGCGGGTTGTCCACCATCGGGAAGCCGGCCCGGCCCAGCAGGCGATCCAGGCTGCCAAGCACGAAGTGGGCCAGCCGATGGATGAGCGCGCGGTGGTTCCGCCAGACGATGACCAGCCGCCCGCCCGGCTGCAGCACCCGGGCCGCTTCCTGGACGAAGCGCCGGGCGTTGTCCGGGGACTGCTGGTTCAGGAACTGGCAGCTCACCGCCTGGCGGATGCTGGCATCGGCGAAGGGCAGCGAAAAGGCATCTCCGCGGACCACCGGCACACCGTTGACGGCCGCCTGGCTGCAGGCCAGGGCATTGAAGTCCACGCCGATGACGGGGTGGACGAGGTTGGCAAACGGCTTGAGCATCAGGCCCGAACCGCAGGCGATGTCCAGCACCGGCCCCGGCTCGCTGGCCAGCTCGTCGAACACCATCTCCTGCTCGCGCAGGAAATAGCGCACCAGGCGATAGCCGTTGGCGCGCGGATCGCACGGACCATGGCGCGCACGCATACGGGCATACAGGGCATCGACGGCGCGATCGGCGCGGTTCAAGGGGCTCGGGATCCGCTCACGGGGGCCAGGGGTCGATTGTACTGCAGTGCCTGCCGGCGCGGGTCGCGCAAAAGAAAAGCCGGCACAAGGCCGGCTTTCCCGTACTGCTGCTGGAGCCTGTCGCTCAGTAGCGATAGTGCTCCGGCTTGAACGGACCGTCCTGCGGAATACCGAGGTAACGGGCCTGCCGGGAGCTGAGCTTGTCCAGGCGCACACCAATCTTCTCCAGGTGCAAACGCGCAACCTTCTCGTCCAGGTGCTTCGGGATGGTGTACACACCCGGAGCGTAGGACTCGTGATGGCTGTAGATTTCCATCTGCGCGATGGTCTGGTTGGTGAAGCTGTTGGACATCACGAAGCTCGGATGGCCGGTGGCGCAACCCAGGTTCACCAGGCGACCCTCGGCCAGCAGGATGATGCTGCGGCCGTGCTTGAAGGTGATGCGATCGACCTGGGGCTTGATGTTGTCCCACTTGTACTTCTTCAGCGGCTCGACCTGGATCTCGTTGTCGAAGTGCCCGATGTTGCAGACGATGGCGTTGTTCTTCATCTGCTTCATGTGCTTTTCGGTGATCACATCGCAGCAGCCGGTGGTGGTCACGAAGATGTCGCCGATCTGGCAGGCTTCATCCATGGTCATCACCTCGTAGCCTTCCATCGCCGCCTGCAGCGCGCAGATCGGGTCGACTTCGGTCACCACGACACGCGCCTGCTGGCCGCGCAGCGACTGCGCCGAGCCCTTGCCGACGTCGCCGAAGCCGGCGACCACGGCCACCTTGCCCGACAGCATGACGTCGGTGGCGCGCATGATGGCGTCCACCAGCGAGTGGCGGCAGCCATAGACGTTGTCGAACTTGCTCTTGGTGACGGCATCGTTGACGTTCATGGCCGGGAACAGCAGTTCACCGCGGTTCTGCATCTGCACCAGGCGGTGCACACCGGTGGTGGTCTCCTCGGTCACGCCGCGGATGTCCTCGACGATGCGATGGAAGCGCTGCGGATCCCGCTTGAGGGACTTCTTCAGCTGCGAGTAGAGCACGGCTTCCTCGGGGCTGCCGGGCTTCTTGTTCAGAATCTCCGGGTTTTCCTCGGCCTGGTAGCCCAGGTGCACGAACAGCGTCGCATCGCCGCCGTCATCGAGGATCATGTTCGGGCCCTGGCCGTTGCCCCAGTCGAGGATGCGGTCGGTGTACTCCCAGTACTGCTCCAGGGACTCGCCCTTGTGCGCGAACACCGGGGTACCGCGCTTGGCGATGGCCGCGGCCGCGTGATCCTGCGTGGAGTAGATGTTGCAGCTGGCCCAGCGGACCTTCGCACCCAGTTCCTCCAGGGTCTCGATGAGCACCGCGGTCTGGATGGTCATATGCAGCGAACCGGTGATGCGCGCACCCTTGAGGGGCTTGGACTTGCCAAACTCCTCGCGGCAGGCCATCAGGCCCGGCATCTCGACTTCTGCCAGCTCGATCTCCTTGCGACCGTATGCCGCCAGGCCGATGTCGGCAATGATGTAGTCCTTGCTGGCCGCGGAAGTCTTGCGGGCGGGGGCCGTGCGGCCGCGGGTGGTTGTCTTGCTTGCAGTTGCGCCTCTGGTCATTGGCTTGTCTCCGTATTGCGTGGGAATTGAGTGATTGTCGTGAATTCTTGCGTCGTCGCGCCTGAGTCGGCTCAGGCCACCGCCGACTTGAGGGCGTCCACCAGGTCGGTGCGCTCCCAGGTGAACGTGCCGTTCTCGCCGGGGATGCGGCCGAAGTGGCCGTAGGAGGACGTCGGCGTGTAGATCGGGTTGCTCAGTTTCAGGTGCTCGCGGATGCCGCGGGGGCTGAGGTTCATCACCTCGGCCACCGCCTTCTCAATGGCGGCCTCGTCCACTTCACCGGTGCCATGCAGGTCGGCATAGATGGACAGCGGCTTGGACACGCCGATCGCGTAGGCAAGCTGGATGGTGCAGCGCTCGGCCAGGCCGGCGGCCACCACGTTCTTGGCGAGGTAGCGCGCGGCGTAGGCGGCCGAGCGGTCGACCTTGGTCGGATCCTTGCCGGAGAAGGCGCCGCCGCCGTGAGGTGCCGCGCCGCCGTAGGTATCCACGATGAT
>CAYGQN010000406.1:0-3973 GCA_964351795.1 uncultured Gammaproteobacteria bacterium | reverse complement strand
AGTCGCTGGCCGCCGACAGCGGCGGGCAGAGGCGGGTGCGGGCCGGGCCGGCCGGCGTGAGTGTCCAGACGGTGCCGCGGGCGCGGCTGGACGAGCTCAGCGAGGGCGGCAAACATCAGGGTGTGGTCCTGCGCCGGCGCCCGGCGCCTGTGCCCGGGGAGCCGGAGCTGCTGGCCCTGGTGGAGGCCCGCGGCGACGCCCTACTGCTGCTGGTGATGGACGAGGTGTTCGACCCCCACAATCTCGGTGCCTGCCTGCGGGTGGCCAACGGGGCAGGGGCCGACGCCGTGGTCGTCGGTGCCAGCCGCGGCCCGGCGCTCACGCCGGCGGCACGCAAGGTCGCCAGCGGTGCCGCCGATCTCACGCCGCTGATGGTGGTCCCCAACCTCGCCCGGGCCCTGGCCGCCCTGGCCGGGCGCGGCGTGCGCATCCTCGGCGCGGCCGGGGAGGCCGGGCAGTCCCTGTTCGCCAGCGATCTCACCGGGCCGCTGGCACTGGTGATCGGCGCCGAGGATCGCGGCCTCCGCCACCTGACCCGCGAGCGCTGTGACGCCCTGGTCGGCATTCCCCTGGCCGGCGGGGTCGACAGCCTGAACCTGTCCACCGCGGCCGCGGTGTGCCTGTTCGAGGCGGTCCGCCAGCGCCGGTTTGCGCCCTGAACGGGCCTGACATACAATTCGCGCCCCGCAGCCAACTGGCGCGGGCTACAATCCGATTCACTCCTTGCCTCACCGCGCTGTCGGGAGGCATCACCCGAAAGGAGACCGCATGCGACACTACGAGATAGTGTTCCTGGTCCATCCGGACCAGAGCGAGCAGGTAGGCGCGATGATCGAGCGCTACCGTTCCATCATCGAAGGCGCCGAGGGCCGCATTCACCGGCTCGAGGACTGGGGCCGCCGGCAACTGTCCTACCCCATCAACAAGGTGCACAAGGCCCACTACGTGCTCATGAATATCGAGTGCACGCAGGAAGCCCTGGACGAACTCACAAGTGCCTTCCGGTTCAACGATGCCGTCATCCGCAACCTCGTGATGCGTCGCGATGACGCGGTCACGGAGGCTTCACCGCTCGCCAAGTCGCGCTAGGATGAATCCTCCAGCGACGATTCGCGTCCGCCGCGCCTCATCCGTGACAACGAGAGCAGCAGCGACTACGACATCAAGGGTGATTCCGGTACCGGAAGCACCGATTCCGACTCCGACGAATGAGGCCGCCGAAGGAGAACAACATGGCAAGGTTTTTTAGACGCCGGCGTTATTGCCGTTTCACCGCCGAGGGCGTGACGGAGATCGACTACAAGGATCTCAACACCCTGAAGGCCTACGTTTCCGAGACGGGCAAGATCGTGCCCAGCCGCATTTCAGGCACCAAGGCGCGTTACCAGCGTCAGCTGGCCACCGCCGTGAAGCGTGCGCGCTTCCTGGCGTTGCTGCCCTACAGCGACTCGCACTGAGCCAAGGTTAACTGTTCCGCCCGTAACGGGGCGGTGCTCATGCGCGCCCTGGCAGCCTACATCCTGCGCAGCCGCTGGCACGCAATAGCCGTCACCGGCGGGCTGGGGCTGGTGACGGTGTTCGTTCCCCTGCCGCCGGTGATGTACCTGGGCGGGGCGGCGCTGGGGCTGTGCGTATTCCGCCATGGCCTGCAGGCCGGCCTGGGTGTGATGGCCGGTGCCACGCTGGTACTTGGCCTGCTGTCCACCCTGTTGTGGCAGAGCCCGGTGGTGGCGCTGGCGATGCTGGTCTGTTTCTGGCTGCCGGCCCTGGTACTGGCCGGTGTGCATGCCGCGACGGCAGACCCGGGGCGGATGATCCTGGCCGCGTTCGTGCTGGTGGTGGCCCTGCTTGCAGCGGTTCACCTGGGGCAGGTGGACCTCGGCGCCGCCTGGATTGAATGGCTGAACGCCATGCAGGCGATGATGCCCCCGGACCTCGGGCTGAAGTTCGACCCGGAGGTCGTCCGGGCCTGGGCCTGGTGGCTCACCGGCATGCTGGCAGCCGTGATGGCCGTGGGGATGGTCGTCACGGTGCTGATCGCGCGCTGGTGGCAATCGCTGCTGTACCGCCCGGGCGGGTTCGGCGAGGAGTTCCGGGCGCTGAGATTGCCGCCGCGCATGGCCCTGCTGACGCTGGTCGCGGCGGTATTCGCGGTCTTGCAATGGAGCGCCGGGGCCCCCGGGCTGGCCACCGAGGCCTTGATGGTGGCGGTCAGCCTGTACATGTTCCAGGGGCTGGCGGTGATGCATGCCCAGGTGGCCTCGGGCCGGCTGGCGGCCTTCTGGCTGATTGTGGTGTATGTTGCAATGGTCATCCTGCAACAGCGGGCGATACTGGCCCTCGGTTTCCTCGGGATGGTGGACATGCTGCTGAACTTCCGCAGGGTCCGGCGTCCGGACGGGGAATGAAGCATCGATAGTGGAGAGAGGTTGAGCAGGTATGGAAGTCATACTCCTTGAAAAAATCGCCAATCTGGGCGAACTGGGCGACAAGGTGAAGGTAAAAGCGGGCTACGGTCGCAACTACCTCATCCCGCAGCGCAATGCCGTGCCCGCCACGGCCGGCAACATTGCCGAATTCGAGGCCCGTCGCGCCGAACTCGAGAAGCGCCAGGCCGAGACCCTCGAGGCCGCCCGCTCGCGGGCCGCGAACCTGGAGGGCAAGGCCTTTACCATCGCCGCCCGTGTTGGCGGTGAGGGCAAGCTGTTCGGCTCGGTCGGCACCAACGACATCGCCGATGCCATCGTCGCCGCTGGCATCGACGTCGAGAAGAAGGAAGTGCGTCTGCCCGCCGGGCCGCTGCGTGAAACCGGTGACCACGAGGTCGAGCTGCATCTGCATGCCGATGTCGATGTCATCGTCACCGTGACCATTGTCGGCGAGCAGGACAGCACCAACTGAGTCCGGCCCGGCCCGTACCGCCCCTGCGGCGGTAAGGGCCCGCGGTCGCAGGCAGTCATCAGCAAAGCGCGTGGGGCGCGGACGCCATCGAAATGGATGAGCAGCAGGCCCTGGCCGGGCATCGCGGGGACGCCATCACGGAGTCCCTCAAGCTGCCTCCGCACTCCATCGAGGCGGAGCAGGCGGTCCTTGGCGGCCTGCTGATCGACGGCGAGGCCTGGCTTGCGGTGGCCGAGCGGGTCGGCGAGGACGACTTCTACCGGCGCGATCACCGCCTGCTGTTCCGCGCCATCAGCGCCCTGGCCAACGAGGCCAAGCCCTCCGATGTGGTCACCGTGGCCGAATGGCTCGAGAACAGCGGTGACCTGGACAAGGCCGGCGGCCTGCATTTCATTGCCCGGATAGCCGAGAACACGCCCAGCGCGGCGAACATCTCCGCCTACGCCGATATCGTGCGTGAGCGCTCCGTGCTGCGGCAGCTCATCCATGCCGGCACGGAAATCACCGCCAGCGGTTTCACCCCGCAAGGTGCCAGCACCAGCGAGCTGCTGGATCGCGCCGAGCGCATGGTCTACACCATTGCCGATTCCCAGCAGCGCGGCCGGGTCGGGATCCAGCCGCTGAAGAGCCTGCTGGTCAAGGCCCTGGACCGCATCGATACCCTCTACCAGCAGGACAGCCCCATCACCGGCGTGGCCACGGGCTTTGCCGAATTCGACGAAATGACCTCCGGCCTGCAGCGCGGCGACCTGGTGATCGTTGCCGGCCGACCGTCCATGGGCAAGACCGCCTTCGCCGTGAACATCGCCGAGCAGAGCGCCATCAAGGACAAGAAGCCCGTCGCGGTGTTCAGCATGGAAATGCCGGGCGAGCAGCTGGCCATGCGCATGATGTCCTCGCTGGGGCGCATCGACCAGCACAAGGTCCGGACCGGTCGGCTCGAGGACGACGACTGGCCGCGGCTGACCTCGGCGGTCAGCCTGCTGTCCGAGGCGAGGATTTTAATAGACGATACACCGGCGCTCACGCCCAGCGATCAGCGCGCCCGTTGCCCGCGCCTGGCGCGCGAGCC
>CAYGQN010000405.1:0-3999 GCA_964351795.1 uncultured Gammaproteobacteria bacterium | reverse complement strand
GGCCCAGCTGACGCAGCACCGCCAGGCCCTGGGCGGCGAAGGCCTCGTTCAGTTCGATGACGTCCATGTCGGCCAGCGACAGGCCCGTGCGCGCCAGCAGTTTGCGCGTGGCGGGCGCCGGGCCGATGCCCATGATGCGCGGTTCCACGCCGGCTACCGCCGCGGCGACAACGCGCGCCAGCGGCGTCAGGCCGTGGGCACTGGCAGCGGCCTCGGAGGCCACCAGCAGGGCGCAGGCACCATCGTTCACACCCGAGGCATTACCGGCAGTGATCGTGCCATCGGCGCGGGTGATGGGGCGCAGCTTGGCCAGTTGCTCGATGCTGGTCCCGGCGCGCGGATGCTCGTCGGTATCCACCCGCAGCGGCTCGCCGCGACGCTGGGGAATGCTCACCGGCACGATTTCATCGGCCAGGCGGCCGGCCTGCATCGCCGCCTCCGTGCGTTGCTGGCTGCGCAGGGCGAAGGCGTCCTGGTCCTCGCGCGAGACGCCGAATTCCGCGGCCACGTTCTCGGCCGTCTCCGGCATGGAATCGATGCCGTACTCATCCTTCAGCTGCCGGTTGACGAACCGCCAGCCGATGGTGGTGTCGTGGATTTCGACATTGCGATCGAAAGCGCTCGCGCCCTTGGCCAGCACGAACGGTGCCCGGGTCATGGACTCCACGCCACCGGCGATCAGCAGGTCCGCCTCGTCACTCTTGATCGCACGGGCCGCCATGGCCACGGCCTGCAGGCCCGAACCACACAGACGATTCACGCTCACGCCGGGCACATCGATCGGCAGGCCGGCCAGCAGGCTGGCCATGCGCGCGACGTTGCGATTGTCTTCACCGGCACCGTTGGCATTGCCGAGGATGCAGTCATCGACCTGCGTCCAGTCCACCCCGGGATTGCGCTCGATGAGGGCCCGCAACGGGATGGCACCGAGGTCGTCCGCACGCACGCTGGCCAGGGCACCGCCATAGCGCCCGATGGGGGTACGGATGGCATCACAGATATACGCGTGTTTCATGGGCAGCGTCCGTTCGTTGCGTCAGGGTGGGCGGATTATAGGCCAGGGCCGGTGCGGGCATCGATGCAAACCGGCTCAGTGGCGCCCGGCATGGGCGATCTGCGTGCGTGCCTGCAGTGCCCGCAGCGCAGCCAGTTCTTCGGCGCGGGGCTCGGGCGTGACGCGCAGGTCCTCGGCAACGCGCAACGGCCAGCCGGTGGCGGCCCGGGCCTGCTCGACGCTGACGCCCGGGTGCAGCTCGGTCATGACCAGCTCGCGGCTGACCGGGTCCGGGCGCAGCACGCCGAGGTCGGTGATGACCACGGTCGGGCCACGCCCCGGCAGGCCGGCCCGCTCGCGTGCATCGCCGCCATCCAGGTAACCGGCGGAGGTGATGAAATCCAGGCGCTCGACAAAGCTGCGCGGGGTCTGCTTGAGCATCAGGTAGACCTCGCCGCAGTTGGCGGCAATCTCCGGCGCCCCCCCGGCCCCGGGCAGGCGCACCGTCGGCCGGGCGTAGTCGCCGATGACCGTGGTGTTGATGTTGGCATGGCGATCGATCTGCGCGGCGCCGAGAAACCCGACATCGATATGCCCGCCCTGCAGCCAGTAGCGGAACATCTCGGGCACGGACACCAGCGCCTCGGCGGTGGTGGCCAGTTCACCGTCGCCGATGGACAGCGGCAGCAGTGTCGGCCGCGCGCCGATGGTGCCGGACTCGTAGATGAGCACCACTTCCGGTGCGTGCGTCAGGCGCGCCAGGTTGGCAGCCGCGCTGGGCATGCCGATACCGACGAAACACACGCTGTCGTTGTCGAGCTGGCGCGCGGCGACGATCGTCATGATTTCAGTGGTACTCCAGGGGCTCTCACGCACTGGCCTGCTCCGTACCGGCCTGCCCGCGCAGGCTGGCCATGAAGGCCCGGAAATCCGGGGTCTCGAGGATGTGCCGCCGGATCCAGGCCGCAAAGCCCTCGCGCTCGCGCGCAATGGCGTCCCAGGCACTGTAGAAGGCGTTGTCGCGCTCGCTGTAGCCGAGCGCGTAGGACGGGTGCGCGCCGCCCGGCACGGCGCACACGGCATCGAGGATCCAGTTCGGCAGGATGACCTGGTCCGGCACCGGCTCGAGGCGCTCGACGATTTCCTCCACCGTGACAATGGCCCGGTCGGCGCACAGCACCGCTTCCTTCTGCACCCCGGTAATGCCCCAGAGCTGGACGTTGCCGCGCCGGTCGGCGCGCTGGGCGTGGATGATCGCCACGTCGGCCCGCACCGCCGGGGTGGCGGCGAGCTGCTCACCGGTGAACGGGCACTCGATGGTGCGAATCACCGGGTTGTGCGCCGGCAGATCGGTACCGCGGTAGCCACGCAGCACGCCGAAAGGCAGGCCGCTGGCCCCGGCCGCGTAGGCGGTGGCGAAGTCGGCGTGGCTGCGCTCGCTCAGGGCAAGCGGCCGCGGCCATTGCTGCTCCACCGCATCGCGCAGCCGGTGCAGCGAGCCCACCCCCGGGTTACCGCCCCAGGAGAAGTGCAGTTCGCGCACCGCGCCGGCACCGATGAGCTGGTCGCAGATGATGTCCGGGGTCATCTTCACCAGGGCGAGATCGCGCCGGCCCTGGCGGATGAGCTCATGACCGGCCGCGTGCGGAATGAGATGCGTGAAACCTTCCACGATCACGCGGTCGCCATCGCTGACCAGCTGCCGGACAGCATCGGCAAGCTCGGCAATTTCGGCACGTTTTCGGCTCATCGGGGCTCAGCGCGGGTAGTAGGGAGGAATCTTTGCATCGTAATTGAACCAGATGGACTTGGCATCGGTGTAATCGTTGAAGGACTCGATGCCAAGGTCGCGGCCATAGCCGGAACCACCCACGCCACCGAAGGGTGAGGCCGGGCTGACGCGCTTGTAGCTGTTCACCCAGACCATGCCGGTGCGCATCGCGTCGGCCACCCGGTGGGCGCGCTGCAGGCTGTTGGTCCACAGGCCGCCGCCGAGGCCATAGTCCGAATCGTTGGCCAGGCGAATGGCCTCGGCTTCGTCGGTGAACGTGGTCACCGACACGAAGGGGCCGAACACCTCCTCGCGGAACACCCGGTGGGTGGGCTGCGCCCGCACCACGGTGGGCAGCAGGTAGCAGCCCTCGTCCAGGCCCTCCGGCGGCCGGCCACCGAGCAGGATCTCGCCACCGTCCTCGATGCTTGCCTGGCAATAGTCCAGCACCCGCTGCTGGTGCAGGCGCGTGGTCAGCGGGCCCATCTCGGTCTGCGGGTCCAGCGGATTGCCCACCCGGATGCTGGCCGCCAGTGCCAGGAACTTCTCCAGGAAGGCATCGGCGATGGACGCCTGCAGCAGCAGACGCGAGCCGGCGATGCAGGCCTGGCCCTGGTTGTGGAAGATGGCGAACGCGCTGCCGCCCACCGCCGCCGGCAGGTTGGCGTCATCGAACACGATGTTGGCGCCCTTGCCGCCGAGTTCCAGTTGCACCCGCTTCAGGTTGCCCGCCGAGGCGGCGACGATCCTGCGGCCGGTGGCGGTGGAACCGGTGAAGGCGATTTTCTGCACATCGGGATGCTCGGCCAGGCGCTGGCCGGCGATTGGTCCGTAGCCGGGCAGGATGTTCACCACCCCGGCCGGGAAACCCACCTCCACCATCAGCTCGGCCAGGCGCAGGGTGGTCAGCGGCACCAGCTCCGAGGGTTTCATCACCACCGTGTTGCCGGCGGCCAGGGCCGGGCCGAGCTTCCAGGAGGTGAACATCAGCGGGAAGTTCCAGGGCACGATCTGGCCGACCACGCCCACCGGCTCACGCTTGACGATGTTCAGGAAACCCGGGTCCACCGGCACCTGCCGGCCGGAAACCTTGTCGGCCAGGCCCCCGAAGAAGCGGAAATTGGCGATGGTGCGCGGCACGTCCAGAAAGCGGGTGTCGCGGATGGGGTGGCCGGTATCGAGGGACTCCAGCTCGGCGAACTCGTCGAAGTTGGCCTCGATGGCGTCGGCGAGC
>CAYGQN010000404.1:2559-4000 GCA_964351795.1 uncultured Gammaproteobacteria bacterium | reverse complement strand
GGTTCACCCCCGCGTTCTGCGCCGGCGAAGCCGCGCAGGTCGAGGCCGTGCGCGAGATGATCCGGCACACGCCGCCGGCCGGCTATGCCGGCTGCTGCCAGGCGATCAAGGCACTGGCGCTCAGCGACGCGCTGGCGGCCATCCGCCTGCCGACCCTGGTGATGGTGGGCGAGGCGGACGAGGGCACGCCGCCAGCCGCCGCCGAGGTCATTGCTGCGCAGATCACGGGCGCCGAGCTGGAAATCCTGCCGGTGGCGCGGCACCTTGCCAACATCGAGGCGGCCAGCGCCTTCAACAGCCGCCTCCTGCGCTTCCTGGGCGAGCGCTGAGGCCCGCCCGGGCGGGGCCCGCTCAGACCCCGCGGCCGCTGTCCGGCCGCTGCCCGTCCCGCAGCCGCGCAATGATGCCGGCGGCCTCGGCCTCGGCCCGCTCGAGCTGGGCCGCGGTCAGGGCCGGCGCAATCTCCTCGCGTTTCATTTGCCCGGCAGGATCCCCGCCCTCCGCGGCGGCGGTATACCAGGCGAAGGCCATCACCGGGTCGCGCTGGCGACCGAGGCCCTCCTCCAGGAACAGCCCCACGTAGATGCAGGCCTTGGTGTCGCCCTGTTCCGCGGCCGCCCGGAACCAGCGAAAGGCCTCGGTGTAATCGCGGGCAACGCCGTCCCCGGTCTCGTAGAGAATCCCCAGGTTGTACTGGGCGGTCACGTCACCGGCCTCCGCCGCCAGTCGATACCAGCGCGCCGCCTCGTCGGCGTCACGCGCCACCGCCAGGCCGTTGTCGTAGTAGTAGCCGACGTTGGCCTGGGCGGCGGTGTCGCCCGCCTCGGCCAGTTCCATGAAGGCTGAAAAGGCACTGTCGTAATCGCGGAACTCGTGGTAGCGCAGCGCGGTAGCCATGTCCGCGGCCTGCAACGCGGCAGTGAAGCACAGCGACACGGTCAGCCCGACGGTGAACGCCATGCGCGCCAGCCGGGCGCGGATACGACTGCACGGACCGGCAGACTGCCCGGCCCTCGGCCATGGCACGGCTGCTGCGTGCTCACTGGCTGTGGACGGGCACTGCGTGGAGGCGGTCGGCAAGGGACGGATCATGCGGGGCTCCGATGGTGTGTTCAGGGAGCAGCGTCCCCGGTCGGCTGGGCCAGCAAGCGGGTAAGCGTGTCGCGCACCGCGACGGCAACGGCCTCGGGGCTGGCGCCGCTGGCGCGCGCATATCGTACCTGATTGGCCGCGTCGAGAACCACGAGCGTGGGTGTGCCCTGCACCTGCCAGGCCGCCGCCGCCGCATCGCCGTCGCGAACCAGCGTGAGGTCCGGCGCCTGCGCCTGCAGGTACTCGGCCGGATTGCCCTCCTCGTCCCAGATGTGGACGGCCAGGAAGGGCACGCCGCGCGAGCGGAAGCCGGCAGCCACTGCTTGCAGTTCCGGCATGAGGGCGCGGC
>CAYGQN010000404.1:0-2549 GCA_964351795.1 uncultured Gammaproteobacteria bacterium | reverse complement strand
GCAGTAGGGGCACCAGGTGGCCCAGAACAGCACCACCGTTGCGCGTTCACCGGCCAGCGCCGAGAATCGCACGGCCCCGCCACCGGCATCGCGTGCCTGCCAGTCCGGCAGCGGTTCGGCCGTGGCCAGTCCGGCTACAACCGTCAGCAACAGCGTGGCAAGCCACGCGCAGGTTCTGTGCATCATCGATCGTTCCGCTGTCAGGGCAGGCCTGTTATGTTCAATGGACCATGCTGATCTGCCGCGGTTCCCTTCCCTGTCCACGCCACCGGCTCCGGCTGCCGGGCCTGATGCTGATACTCGGCCTGCTCGCCGCTGGCAGCTTCGCGGCCCTGGCTCACGGCGATCCGGCTCCGCTGGCCGATGGCGCCCGCTACGAAGGCGAACGCCGCGCCGGTCTGGCCCATGGCCGCGGCCTGCTCACCTGGCCCAATGGCAGCCGTTACGAGGGCCGGTTCCGTAATGGCCTCATGCACGGCGAAGGCGTGCTGCAGGAAGCCAGCGGTGACCGCTACGAAGGCCAGTTTCTCGACGGACTCCGTCATGGCAAAGGCGAACTCCGGACCGCGGCCGGCGACCTCTACAGCGGGGAGTTCCGCCGCGGTTACCTGAACGGCGAGGGCGTTCACACCGACCCGAACGGGGATGTCTACGAAGGCGCCTTCCACAACGGCCTGTACAGCGGGCAGGGCCGGCTGAGCTTCGCCGATGGCGATCATTACAGCGGTGGATTCGAACGCGGTCGCATGCACGGGCAGGGCCGCTACGCCGATGCCGATGGCGACGTCTACGAGGGCGAGTTCCGCGGCGGGGAGTTCAGCGGTCGGGGGCGACTGCTGGAAGACGGAGAACTGCGCTACGAAGGGGACTTCCTGGCCTGGCGCTATCACGGCGAGGGCGTGTTCCACTGGCCGGACGGGGATCGCTACGAGGGCGCGTTCCGCGACGGCATGTTCGACGGCCAGGGGCGGATCGTGTTCGACAAGCCCGCCGGCGGACGCCGGGAAATGGCGGGCCGCTGGAAGGCCGGCGTCTTCCAGCGCGAGCCGGACGAGGCGCCGGCCGAAGCGAGCACGCCCCCGGTGAGCATCGACTACCAGCGCGTGTTCGCTGCCCAGCAGGAGCGCCTGGCGGCGGCCCTGGCCGCGCTTCCCGCGCCCTCTGCCGCCAGCGAAGTCTACTTCGTCGGCTTTGCCGGTGACGGCACGCAGTCGGTTTTCCTTCGTGAGATGCAGCTGGCCCGACGCGCGGTCGAGGCTTTCCTGCCTGCACCGGTCCACAGCGTGCTGCTTGCCAGCCATCCGGACACGCTCGACACGCTGCCGCTGGCCACCGCCGCCAACCTCGAGCAGGTGCTGGGCGCAATCGGTGCCCGCCTCGACCCGGCCAGGGACCTGCTGTTCCTGTTCATGACCAGCCACGGTGCCCCGGAGCACCGCATTGCCACCGAGTTCGGGCAGCTGAGCCTGCCCGGTGTGGATCCCGAGGGCCTGGCGGCCATGCTCGAGGCCAGCGGGATCCGCTGGCGGATCGTGGTGCTGTCGGCCTGTTATTCGGGCGGCTTCATGCCGGCGCTGGCCAGTCCCGACAGCATCGTGCTCACCGCCGCCAGCGCCGACCACGTGTCGTTCGGCTGCGACGATGCCAACGAGTACACGTATTTCGGCGAAGCGCTGTTCGCCCATGCCCTGCCCGAAGCTACCGACCTGCCCGGGGCGGCGGCGCTGGCGGAGGCGCGCGTGCGCGAGCGCGAGGCGGCCGAGGGCTTTTCCCACTCAGAGCCCCAACGCCATTTCGGCGAGCGCATCCTGCGCCGCCTCGGCCACCGGCTCAAGCCGCCGGCGGCACCCTAGCGGCACTCAAGCCCGGCCCGCAAGCGCCCGATACAGGGTTGACTCCGGGGTATCGGGAATGACCACTACCACCGTCAAGACAAGCGACACCGACTGGAAGGCGCGGTATCGCGAGGTCTGCGAAGAACTCGAAGCACAGCGGCGCAGCAGCAGCCAGGCCGAGAACAACCTGTTCAAGGCGGTGCTGCGCCTGGCGTTCGGCTTCTCGGGCCGGGATCGGGATTTCGATCGCGAACTGGCCGGCTTGCGCGACGCGCTGCGCAAGGGTGCCGACGCCGACGAACGTCGTACGCGGATCCAGGACATGCTCGGTGCCATTGCCCGCCTGGCCGAACCGGCCGCCGCGGATACGGCAGACCCGGGCGCCGCGGCGCTCGCGGCGCTGCTGGAGGCCCTGCCCTGCGCGCCCGAGGCCGCCTTCGAGGTCCGCCAGTTGCGCGAACGCCTGCTGCGCTCGGACAAGCCGCTGCCTGCCGACGAGGCCGTTCCCGAGATCGCCGCACTGCTCGCCGGCCTCACCGCCCCGGAGCCGGCGGCGACAGCTGCCGACGGCCCCCTGGCCACGATCCTGGAGGGGCTGCGTCTGGGCGGGGAGCCCGGTATCGCCCTGCTGGCGCTGCGCCGGCGCTGCAAGGCCTGCGCCGACCGGCAGGCCGAACTCGCGCTGGCGGGGGAAACCGTCGAGCTGGTGCAGCG
>CAYGQN010000403.1:280-4008 GCA_964351795.1 uncultured Gammaproteobacteria bacterium | reverse complement strand
GTACTGGATGCGCTCGAGCCCATCCCCGTCATCAGCATCCACCCCGACGCCCTCGCCCGAATCGACTGCCGGCCGGGCGACCTCATCACCGTGGAATCCAAGCGCGGCAAGGTCACGGCGGTAGCGCGGTCGGATGCCGGGATGGCACCGGAGACCCTGTTCATGGCGTTCTGCTACCACGAAGCAGCTGCCAACCTGGTCACCAACGAGGAGCTGGACCCGGACGGGAAAATACCCGAGTTCAAGTTCTGTGCCGTCCGCGTCAGTCGGGCCGACGAAGCCGCTGCCAGCAAGGCCGCCAACATCCAGAGCCGCGCGGAACCTGCACCGGCAGGCTGAGGCTGCCGGTCCCGCCTCCAGCCCACGCTGGACGGGACCAGCGGCACCTGCGTGCAGCTGGTGCGGAAACGGCACCGACAGGGGCAGAACCCCCGGTCGCACCAGGTGCCCCGCGCAGAACAGGACCAGCCGCACTTGCCTGCACCCGGCACTGTTCGCGTTCATGGATCGTGCGGCGGAAGTACGGTTGCAATCAATCGCTGCAGGCAAAGGAATGAATCGGCCGCGCGGCGTCTGCCGTGCAGCCGGCAGGCCGTTCGTCCTCACGGCAATGACGGGCGGCCGAGCAACGGTCGGGGGGCGCTTAAGGACAGGCCCTGCAGCACTGCAGCCCTTGCGGGCCCCGTGGCCATACACCCCGGCCAAGCCCCCCGCGCGCCGGGACAACAGGGCACCGGTTGTCGCGGTTACCCTTCAGCGGGCGAGTGCGGCCGTGCCCACCGCCCAGTGCTGCAGGCGGCCTGGTTGCGGCCACTCCCCGGCGGGGCGGCGCCCTCAGGATTCAAGCGGCTTTATCGAAACCAGGCGCAGACGCTCGTGCATCAGCACCTCTCCGCCCTCCTGTTCCGGTGGCACCAGTGTCTGGATTTCGTACAGGTAACCCGGTAACTCGTCGGATACGATAATCGAGTAACCCTTGAAGGCGAACACCCCCATTTCAGCGCGCTTGGGATCATCGAGAAAGGGCTGCATGGTCACCCGCTTGCCCTCGTAGGCCCGCCCATCGAACTCGAAGGTCACCGGCTCCACGCGGGCGACATCGGCAAAACCGAACTTCAACCGCCGATGGAAATAGCGCCAATGGCCATCCGTGAGACGGTCCATCTCGTACACGTCACCCTGCAGGTAGAGCCCGAGCACGGGATTCACGTTCGTACTCTCGTTCTCCGGGACGAACTGGTTCCGTTCTCCGGTGAAGAAAGTCACGGCCGCGTGTTTCATGCCGTCATCCCGGGCTTCCAGGATCCGCAAGTCCACCGTGTCGTCGAAACCGGCTTCGTACACACCACCCTTGCTGAATTCGTAGCGCAATACCACTCGGCTGTCGATTTCCGCGAGCTGATCGGTCATCCACAGGACGCGATCGGCCTCGGAGAATGTCACCTCCGCCTCTTCCCCGGCAGCCACCGGCTCGTCCTATGCCGCCATGGCCGGGAGCACGCCGCCAACCTGGCCCAAAGCAAGCAACGCCGCGAGGGCCACGTGCCGGCGGGCCACCTTTCGCAATACCTCAATCATCATCGTCATCACTCTTCTGCGCGGCTTGCAGCGGCAAACGCGGGACATGGTAGCTATCAAGTATGGCCTCGATTTCCTCGCGATTGTCGCGAATGAAGTCGTTGACCTGCTCTTTCCATTCCTTCTCGCCATACCGTACGGCCATGGCGATCTGATAGTCGTATTTCACGCCGGTATCCATCGGCATGGGGATTACCACCACCTCCGTGTCGCCACGTTCGGCGGCGCGCCGCGAGAAGAAGCCGGCAATCGGCCCCCAAACGAAGGAGATGTCGATGTCCCCGTCGAGAAGGTCGTTCTCGATGATCTGCCCCGGGTAGACACGGGCATCCCCGGGCATCATCTGGTAGGGACGGGCGTTTTCCATGAACCCATTGGCGAACACCCATTGCGCGGCCGGACTCTTGTCGAACAGCCCGATGCGGATTTCCTTCTTTACGTCCTCAGGGAGTTCAAGCATGTCGTCCATGGTTTTGACGCTGTCCAGCTTGCCGCCCTTGACGTACACCATCGACCACGCGGAGCGGTAGTACGGTATGGATGTCGCGGCAAGTTCAAAGCCTTCGATGACGCCCATCACGATGTCGCACTTGTGCAGGCCATCGGGCGTGTCGTCGTTACGCAGGGTATTGCGGATGAACCCGATACGCTGCGGGAACCACTCGTACTCCAGCGGAACGCCAAGCTTGTCCGCAAACAGCTGCGCGATTCGATTCTCGTAGCCGGGTTCCTCGCGGCTCGATGTGGGCAGACTGAACGGGTCGGCACAGACGCGCAAAGCCCCGCGCTTCTCGACAGGCGTTTCCGCCAGCGCCGCGGCGGAAAGCAGACACCCCGTCAGCACATGTATCGCGATGGTCTTGGTTATCAGTGGCGTTCTCATCGGTTTCTCCTCCACGTGATTCCGGCCGGTCAGCCCAGGGTCCTGGCAGGCGCCTTGCACGCCCTGAAAACAACAGGGCTGCGGATGGCCAGCCATCCACAGCCCTGGTCCTGACCAGACCGCCGAAAACACCTGCCGTTGCGTGGCGGCAGGAGGCGGTCGCCGGCATTGCCGGCTCAGTTGGCCGCTTGTTTTTCGATGGCCTTGGACATCTTGCGGATGGTGCGCTTCACCATGTTACCACCCACCTTCACGGTGTCGGCGGTTGCGATCATGGCCTCGGCATCCGGCTTGCTCGGGTCACCGACGACAATGGCGCCCACCATGCCGGTGGAGATGTGCGGCGAGCACTTGTAGATGTAAGCACCTTCCTTCTCGAGGGTGACGCTGAAGCCCTCCTCGCCCATCTTCGATGCCCACAGGGTTGCGCCTTCCGGGACGAGACCTTCCATCGCCTGGGTGTCGTGACCGGCCATGTTGGTAAAGCGGACCGTATCGCCGGGCTGTGCGAACACGATCATCGGCTGCCATTGCGTTACAACGGCCTTGATGATGTGCTCCTCGGCGTGCACCTGGCCACCCGTTACAAAGGCCGCAGCGGCGGCCAGCATCATGAACTGCTTACGCATTGTCGCTTTTCTCCAGTCTTGCTGTTTCAGTCCGTATTGGCGCGGTTCAATGCGTATCCACGCCGACTTTTGAATTTTCCTGTTGCTGCAAGAGCATACTATTGGCGATGCAGTGAACTGCAACTGAATGCTCCAGCCCCCTCTGATCAGGCTCCTGCGTCACGAACCTCGATAGCCTTGCGCAGTTTGCGAATGGTGCGCTTGACCATGTTGCCCCCGACCGGAACGCTGCTGTCGGCAGTGGCTTCCATCTCATCGAGTTCTGTCAGGTCGGGCTCACCGACCACTACCGCGCCGACCATGCCCGTGGTGATGTGGGGATTGCACTTGTAGATGTAGACGCCCTCTGCATTCAACGTGACGCTGAAGCCATCCTCGCCCATCTTCGAGCGCCAGGCAGTCGCCCCTTCCGGGATCATGCCGTCGATGGCCTGGGTATCGTGGCCGGTCATGTTCACGAAACGAATTGAATCCCCGGGCTGCGCGAACACCACCATCGGGTCCCACTGTGTCACAACGCCACGGACGATGTGTTCCTGACTTTCCCGGGATTCCTTCCCGGCTTCGGCGGCGTCATCGCTGCCAGCGGTGCCGGAATCGGCATCGGCAGACTGTTCGGCAAGCGCCCGGCCGAGGCG
>CAYGQN010000403.1:0-270 GCA_964351795.1 uncultured Gammaproteobacteria bacterium | reverse complement strand
CATACGCTGGTCTTCAGCCAGGGCCGCAGGTGGCGCGGCTTCGGGCAGCGGCTCCAGCGGCGCTGCCGGTGCAGCAGCCTCGGGGGTCTTCTGAGTGGCAGCATCGGCAGCTGCGTTGGCACTGCTGTCGTTGCTTGCCGGCTCGTCGGACGAGCACGCCGCCAGAGCGGCAACAAGCATCGACAGGATCGCGAATCTGGTTGTTGATTTCATTGAGCAGGTCATTCCTTCGGTGTCAGCCGGCAGCACTGCTGAAATGCTGCACCGCCC
>CAYGQN010000402.1:0-4021 GCA_964351795.1 uncultured Gammaproteobacteria bacterium | reverse complement strand
CGCACGCTGCGTCCACCGGCGGCCCGGGGGCAGACCGTCGATGCGGAGGAACACCGCGAAGCCGGGGCGCGCAGCGAGGGCGCTGACGGCAGCGGGCCGTCCGCCGCCGCGGACGAGGTCCCCACGGGCCGGCTGGCAGACGTCTATCGTGCCATGTTGACCCCGCTGTTCGACCGGCCACTGCTGCGCTGGACTCTCTACCTGCTGCTGCTGCTCCTGTTCGTCGCCAGCATCGCCATGGTGGTCCTGCGCGCGGTACAGCTCACGCTGGTGCCGACGCTGGACCGCGATGTATTCGTGATCGAACTGGAGCTGCCGCCCGGCAGCGCGCTCGAGGAAACCCTGGACGCGGCATCGGCCATTGGCCGGGAACTGCGCGCCTACCGGGAAATCGAGGCCTATACCGTCTTTGCCGGCACGGACGGTCCGCTGCTGCTGCCGCCGCCGGGTCCGGCCGACCTGGCGCGCGCGTCCGCCCACCGGGCGAGCCTCTACGTGAAGTTGCTCCCCGAGCACCGCCGCGATCGCCTGAGCTTCGAAATCAGCCGCGAACTCGCCTTCGCTCACCTGCCCGGCTTGCTTGAGCCGTTCAGCGCCAGGGGCTGGATTCGCAGCATTCCGTCGGGCCCCTCCAGCGACAACGACCTGCAGGCGGAAATCGTCGGCGACGACGTCCAGCAACGGGACCGGCTGGCCGACACCGTGGCCCGACTGTTCGAGCAACACGAAGCCGTCGGGGCCATCGAACGCTTTCCCAAGCCGGGCGGTGCCGAGCTGCGGCTGGACGTGGATCTGCCACGGGCTTCGGCGCACGGCGTACCACCGGCGCGCGTCGCTGCCGCGGTGCAGATTGCGCTGACCGGACGGCATGCGGCGGCGCTCGACCTGCCCGCCGAACGCCGGCCGCTGCCGGTGGTCGTGCGCCTGGAACCCGGGCTGCGCGACCGGGCGCGGGACCTGGCCGGGCTCTACGTCAATAGCGATGCGGGAAAGCCGGTTCCCCTGCCGGACCTCCTGAACGTTTCCGAACGGATCTGGACGCCCAACCTTCATCGCCATGAGCAACTGCCCACCGTATTTGTTGCCGGACGGGTGAACCGCGCCCGCAGCCAGCCGATTTCGGTACAGCGCGACATCGTGCGACAACTCGAGCTCGAGCCGGGACCCATGCCTGACATCAAGTGGACCGGCCTGCCGTCCGGTGACCGCGCGACCACGCTGTACTGGGGAGGCGAATGGGCGATGACGCAGCAGGTCTATCGTGACCTGGCCGTCGCCGGACTGGTGGTGGTGATGCTGATCTATGTTGTGCTGGCCGGGTGGTTCGGCTCCTACAGCGTGCCGTTGCTGATCATGATTCCGATTCCCCTGGTGTTCATCGGCGTCGTGCCAGGCCACTGGGTGGCGGGGCTGGACATCGCAGGCCTCGGGGTGCTGGGCATCATCGCGCTGGCCGGTATCGTGGTGCGCAATGCCCTGCTGCTGGTGGATTTCACCCGCCTCCGGCTCGAGCAGGGCATGGACCTGCGAGAGGCATTGATCAGCGCCGGCGTCGTCCGCACGCGACCGATCATGCTGACGGCCGGCACCGTCGTGTTCGGCAGCGGAGCGCTGGTTTCAGAGCCGGCGCTCAAACCCCTGGGCGTGACCCTGGTCAGCGGCGTGGCCGTGGCTACGTTGCTGACATTGATCCTGATCCCGGCACTGTACTTCCACATGTACAACGGCGGAAACGACGCCGCTACATCCGGTTGAAGGCCTCGATGAACCCACGGTTCCCGTCCGCGTGGGTCTCGGCGCCGGCGTGCCGCCACGCCGGGTTCACAGAGCCGGACCGCTCGCCGGGTCCGCCGGGCACCTCACAACAGCGCAGCTGAGACATCGGTAAGCGGTCGCGCAGACAGAGCCGGCGCGCAGGCGTCAGAAGTAGCGCACGATCACCGCGACCAGCGCCCCGATCAGGACAATCCAGAAGAAGATCGAGAAAGCGAGCACCGTACCGGCAGCGGCTTCCTCGGCAGCATTGCCCGGCGTTATGTCATCGCCCTCGGCAGGGGGCGCCGAAGGATGGGCAAGCGCAAAAAGCAGAAGCGCAAGAAAAATCGCCGGAACAAGGAAGCTGAGCCAGTAGACCCCCGCCACGGGTGCGCCAATCGGTGTGAGCCATGCGCCGCTCGCCCAGATCAGAAGAAACAGCAGTGGAAACAGGAAAATCCAGGCGGGTGTGCCATTCGCGCCGCGGTAACGTCGCGTCGGTGCCAGCAGCAGGATCACCAGCAGCGCAAGAGCGATGGCGAGCAACATATCGTAGATAAACATGAATCCTCCAGGTTCAATGGGTGACAGCTGGTGCAATCAGCGATTGGTCCCGGTGGCCCACTCACGGGTATCGTCGAGCTCAGAGGCCTCGAAGAACCGGACCTGCGCCCTGGTTAAAGGCTTCGCGATCGTTGCCAGCCACTGCTTCGAGTCGTCGGCACTGGCGAGCGCCACACGACCGACGTCGCTGTAATGCGAAACCTCGAATTGCAGATCTTCCCGGAATGCCGACGGCGTAAAGCGCGGCCTCCCGGTGACGTGGATGAGAGAATCTGACTTCGCCATGCGCCTCGATGGCAGCCTCGTCGTGGAGCGTTGATCGCTCGTACTCCTTTTTCTCGCGTATGCCGACCAGCCCGAGTTGGGGCGCCTTCGGGCCGATGCGATCAATGGGGACAGTCATGCTGACCTCCCCGGGCCGGCAGAGCGCTGCCAGTCTTCGAGCTTGCCGCGACTGGCGGCCGGTCTGCGTTTGTGCCGGAAAAAACCGGCATAGGGGTCCTGCTTCTGTGCTGTGCGCCGGCGCAGGTTGCCGATGTGAAACATGCACGGCGAAAGGTCGCTGCGCCCGAGTTCATCCCAGTCCAGGGGCGTTGCGACCGGTGCCTGCTCGATCGCACGCAGTGAATACGGGAGTACGGCCGTCTGCCCGTAGGCATTCCGGCCGACGTCGATGTACAGCCGACCGCATCGCGCGGCCTTGCGCTGCTCAGTCGTAAAGCGCTCGGGTTCTCGGGCGCTCACTGCGCCAGCGACCGCCTTGGCAAACGCCCGCACTTCATCAAAGGAAACGTCCGCCGACAGCGGCGCCACCACGTGAAGCCCGCGCGAGCCCGTCGTCATGACATGGGGAACGAGCCCGCAGAGCGCCAGCGCCTCCCGCAGCAGGCGGGCACAGTCGATAACCGGCTGGAAATCATCATCAGAAGGGTCCAGGTCGAAAACGACCCGGTCCGGACAGCGCGGAGAACCGGCGGTGGCGAGCCAGCCGTGAACAGTGATGGCTGCCTGGTCGGCCAGGTAGACGAGGCCTGCGGCATTGCCGCCCACGATGTGATTGACGCTTTCCTCGCCGCTGGCCGTCGGCAGTCGTTTCCGCCCGACGAAATCCGGGAAATGGTCTGGCCGGTTCTGCTGGAAAAAGCCGCCTTCGCGCAACCCGTCCGGGAAGCGCTGGATCGTCAGGCAACGATCACACAGGTGCGGCAGCATCAGTTCGGCGACATCACGGTAGTACTCGATGACATCGCCCTTGGTAATACCCGACCCGGGAAACAGCACCTTGTCGTCATTCGACGTCTCGACCGTGTACGGCCCGAAATGAAGGTTCATACGCCGCCTCCGATGGTTCCGGGCGTCCGGATTCGCGCGATCGCCCCTGTGGTCAACCGACCGCTCCTTCCATGACCACGTCACGGGCACGCTTGTCGCGCCTGAGCCCCAGGAACCGCGGGTGCCTGAGTTTTCCCGCCCGGGTCCACTCCGTGAAACCGAACTCGCCGACCAGTTTCGGGGTCACCCAGGTAACATCGCCCGTCACATTGAATTTGCCGGTGAAAGGCGAGGTATCCCGGGCGAGACTGTCGAGCCGCCTGCGACAATCCTCAAGGAAGGCATCGTCGTAGCCGGTGCCCACCTTGCCGGCATAGACGAGGTCATCCCCGTCGTAGTAACCGACCAGCAGTGCCCCGAAGCCCTTGCG
>CAYGQN010000401.1:0-4026 GCA_964351795.1 uncultured Gammaproteobacteria bacterium | reverse complement strand
GTCATGCAGAAGACCTGCCACGAGGTGCTCGACGAGTTGGGCATCAAGGATGATCCGCTGCTCGACGTGGCCATGGAGCTCGAACGCATCGCCCTGTCGGACGAGTACTTCATCGAGAAGAAGCTCTACCCGAACATCGACTTCTACTCCGGCATCACGCTGAAGGCCATGGGCTTTCCCACCACCATGTTCACGGCCCTGTTCGCCCTGGCGCGCACCGTCGGCTGGGTTGCCCAGTGGAACGAGATGATCGCCGACCCCGGCCAGCGGATCGGCCGGCCGCGGCAGCTGTACACCGGCCCGACCCGGCGCGACTACGTCGACATCGAACAGCGCTGAGACAGGCGCGATGGACCTTCAAGGGCGGGCCGTGCTCATCACCGGCGCCAATCGCGGCATCGGTGCCGCCCTGGTGCAGGCCCTGCTGGGCACGGACGTTGGCCGCATTCACGCAGGGATGCGCGAGACGAGCGGCTATACCCCGGCAGACCCGCGCGTGCAGCCGCTGCGCCTGGACGTCACCGACCCGGCCAGCGTTGCCGCGGCGGCGCAGGCAGTGCCATCGCTCGACCTGCTCATCAACAACGCCGGCGTTCTGACCTGCTCACCCTTCCTCGACAGCGACAGCCTGGACGGGGCGCGCCAGGAGATGGAGGTCAACTACTGGGGCACGTTGAATGTCCTCAGGGCCTTCCAGGGTCAGCTCCGCAAGGCCGGCAGGGAACGGGGCGCCACGGTGATGAACGTCATGTCTTCGCTGGCACTCATCACCTACCCGTTCTGCGGCAGCTACTGCGCCAGCAAGTACGCCGTGCACTCGCTCACCCTCGGCGTGCGCGCGGAACTGGCCGCCGACGGCGTGCACGTCATCGAAGCCTATCCGGGCCTCACCGACACCCAGATGGCCAGTGATCTCGCCCACCTGCCCAAGAGCCAGCCGGCCGATGTGGCCGCCGCCTTCGTTGCGGCCATCCTCGAGGATGCCATGACGGTGTTCATCGGCGACGACGCCACCGGGATCCGCGACGCAATCGCCAGCGGATCGCTGGCGGCGCAGGCGCAGGCGGACGCCTTCCTGAAGCTGTAGCGCCCGGTCGCGGGAGAAAAGCCGGGTCGACGGCCGTCGCCATCATGGCCGTGGCCACGCCGGTGTCGTGGCCGGCCCGCCGCCGGGCTCGCGGCCCGGTCGCGGTACCACCCGGACGGCAGTGGCGGCCGCATGGCCACCGGGACTGATGACAGGCCCGCAGCGCGTGGCCACTGCCTGGCACGGCTCTAGGCGCCCAGCCGCAATACCAGCACCGAGGTAATGACCGCCGCGCCGATGACGTTGAGCACGAAGCCGGCGCGCGCCATGTCGCGGGTGGCTATCGCCCCGGAGCCGTAGACAATGGCATTGGGCCCGGTGGCCACCGGCAGCATGAAGGCGAAGCTTGCGCTGACCGCCGCCGGCACCATGATCAGCTCCGGTGCAATGCCGCCGGCAATGGCGGCCGCGGCCAGGATGGGCATGAGCAGGCTGGTGGTCGCCGTGTTGCTCGTCACCTCCGTGAGGAAGGTCACCGCCAGACACATCACCGCGATGACCGCCACCATGGGCAGGCCGGCCACACCGGCCAGCGCCCCGCCGAGCAGCCCGCTCAGGCCCGACTCGGTGAAGGCGCGCGCAATCACCAGGCCGCTTGAGAACAGGATCAGGATTCCCCACGGAATGTCCGCGGCGGTATCCCAGTCCAGCAGGCGCTCACCCCGTCCGTTCGGCACGAGGAACATCGCCACCACGGCCGCCAGCGCGATACTGGCATCGTTCACCCCGGGCAGGCCCACCAGCGCCGTCCAGCCACCGAAGGGCTCCTGCCGGAACATCCAGGCGAGCGCCGTGATACCGAACACGGTCAGCGTGCGCCGCTCCTCGGGGCGCCAGGGTCCGAGCGTCTGCAGCTGGAAGCGCTGCGACGGATCACAGCCGCGGGTCAGCCACAGCATGGCCAGCGGCAGCATGATCGCCACGATGGGCAGCGTCCAGCTCATCCATTGCAGGAAACCGATGCTGATACCGGTGTTCTGCTCGTAGATCTGCATGAAGATGAGGTTCGGCGGCGTGCCGATGGGGGTGCCGACGCCGCCGATACTGGCTGCATAGGCAATCGACAGCAGCAGCGCGACGCGGATCCGGCTGTCCTCGGTGGCCTCCAGCGCGGCCAGGCCGATGGGCATGAGCATGAGCGTGGTGGCCATGTTCGAAATCCACATGCTCAGCAGGGCCGCAGCCAGCATGAAGCCCATCATCACCCGGCGCGGACTCGCCACGCCGACGGCATGGATGAGCAACAACGCCAGGCGGCGGTGGGCACCGCTGCGCGCCATCGCGGTGGAGAGCATGAAACCGCCCATCAGCAACAGGATGATGGGGCTGCCGAAGGCCTCGGCCACCTGCCCGGGCGACAACACCCCCAGCGACGGCAGCAGCAGCAGCGGCACTAGCGAGGTGGCCGGGATGGGTACCGGCTCGAACACCCACCAGGTAGCGCAGAACAGGGTCAGGCCGGCAGTAATCGCCACCGCTGACGGTTGCCCGCCAGCCAGCAGGGCCAGGCTCAGGCCGGTGCCCGCCGTGGGCCCGGCGATGGTGACCAGGAGTTTGAAATCCATGCCTGCGCCTGCTGCCTGTCCGGGAATCGTTGGGAAATCGTTGCCGCAGGCATCGCTGCCCGGACGGCTGATCCGGGAAACCGGCCCGGAGAACCGCCGGAAATCGAGGCGTTCACCCGGCTCGCCCCGCGGTACGACCCGGCCCGCGCCGGTTGCAGCCGTCATCATACTGGTCGGGCGCTGCACCGGAAACGTGCGTGCGCCGGAGAACGGCTGCAGCATCCAGGCACGTGCCGCAGCAGGCGCCTCGCCGGGGACAGCGCCGCCTGCCGGCATTTTCACGCCATCGTCATGATAATTTCCCTAGTGTTGCGGCCGTTTTTCCCGGCATCATTGAATAGATTGCATTCACCACGGAGGATTACCCATGCGCATCCTGCTTCTGCCTGCGCTTGTACTGGCTGCCACCGCCGCGTCCGCGGCCAACGACAACTACGACCTGGACGACATCCGCGCCTGGCCCACGGTGAAGATGGAAACCTGCCTCGACGCCGCGCTGGACACCATCCCCGGCCACCCGCGCAAGCTGGAGATGAAGCTGGAAGGCGATGATCCGGTGTACGAATTCGACATCGAGAGCGCCGACGGCACGATCTACAACGTCGAATGCAACGCCGAAGAAGGCTTTGTCACCGAAATCGAGCGCCAGGTCGCCAAGACCGACGAGGTGTTCCGCAGCCTGGCGAAGATCACCGAGGAGCAGGCGCGCTCCAAGGCCCTGAGCATCCACCCCGGCACCATCGTGGCCAGCGAGTACGAAATCGGTTTCAACGGTGTGGCCACCTACGAGTTCGACATCCAGTCGCCGAACGGCTACGAAATCAAGGTGGACGTGAACGCCACCAGCGGCGAGATCGAGGAAGCCAACATCGAACTCTACGAAATCGGCCCGGAACAGGAGTAATCCGGCTCAGCGGCTGGCCGAGCAGAGCCAGCCAGCCTCGCGGCCCTGCCGGCGGCGCAGCGTGCCGGCCCGGGACACCACCAGACGCCCCCGCAGCCGTGCTGCGGGGGCGTGTTTTTTTGCGTGACCGGCCCGGAAATCCCCCAATTCGGGGCCGATTGCTATTACAATCGCGCCCGCATCACCGACGCCCTGGTCCGGTTACCCTGTAATCGTTGCTCCCAGAGGCCCGCGATCCCGACGATCGTGGCGGTAACTTATTGAAATTACATGTGAGAGAGCAGCTGTGAAAGACCTGACGAAGTACCGCAACATCGGCATTTTCGCGCACGTGGATGCTGGCAAGACCACCACCACCGAACGCATCCTGAAGCTGACCGGCAAGATCCACAAGATCGGCGAGGTGCACGACGGTGCTGCCACCACCGATTTCATGGAGCAGGAGCAGGAGCGCGGAATCACGATTCAGT
>CAYGQN010000400.1:0-4036 GCA_964351795.1 uncultured Gammaproteobacteria bacterium | reverse complement strand
CCTCCAGCCAGCATTCCTTGACCCGGGCCGGATCCTGCGGATGCAGCAGGCAGGCTGCTGCCGCGACGGTGGCCAGGGTCAGCACGATGAGCATGCCGTTCCAGGCGGTGAACACCGTGTCGGTAATGGGGATCAGGCCGCCGATCTGGGCCTGCATGGCGTTGCCGGGCGTGGCCACGAACAATGGCGCGGAGCCGGAATAACCCATGTGCCAGACGACGAAACCGGAGAAGGCCGCGCCGCCGAGCAGCGGATAGTGCACGGGGATGCCGCGCTCGCGCATGCTCACACCCACCGCGCGTGTCATCAGTGCGCCCATGGTGGTGCCGAGCGGCCAGGCGATGAGGGCGAAGCCGCCGGTCACCAGGCAGCAGAACACGTAGGCGCCGCGGGCGCTGCGCGGCAGCGAGGCGCACCGGGCGATGAAGGCGCGCACCGGGCCGACATGGGCCAGGGTGTAGGAGAACAGCACGATGAGGGCCATCTGCGCGATGAACGGCAACAGCATCGACAGGCCCTCGCCCCAGGCGAGCATGGCGTCCACGGGCGTGGCATCGGTGGTCAGCAGCACCAGCACCACCGCCCCGGCCGTCATCAGCACGGCGAAGGTGAACGGTTCGGGCAGCCAGCGTTCAACAAGCGTGACGAAGGTATCGGCTAGGCGGTCGAGCAATCTCATCGGCTGGCGGTGGCGCGGCCGGCCACCGGGCTCCTTCGCTGTCGGCCGGGGTGCGCCGGCCGCTGCATGGTAGGGCCGGTGCCGGCATTATGCACGCGCGGCCGGCGCGGCGAAGCCGTCGCTGCCGGGGCTGGCCGGGCACGACCGTCACCGGCCCCGCCGGCAATGCAGCCTTCAGGCTTCGGGCCGGCCGCCCGGCGCCACCGGCCATGTCCGCGCCGCATGCGCAACCACAGTGCCCGCCAGGTACTCGAACCCCCGTCCCGGCCGGCCTATGATGACCGCATGGCCATGCAGTCCACCGTCATCCGCACCAAGCTCTCGCCGCCGGTGACGCGCCACAACGACATCACCCGCGCGCGCCTGCTGGCCGCGCTTGGCAGCGCCCCGCTGCCGCGGCTGATTACCGTGTGTGCGCCGGCCGGCTTCGGCAAGAGCACGGTACTCGGCCAGTGGCACAGCCAGATGCAGGATCGCGGCTTGCGCACGGGCTGGCTGAGCCTGGACGAGCGCGACCGCGACACCAAGCGTTTCCTGCATCACCTGATTGCGGCCTGTCGCCTGGCCGTCGCCAATGCCGGCGCCGGCGCCCTGCCCTACCTGGACAACACGGTCGAACCGGACGTGGCCATGGTGCTGGCACCGCTGGTCAATGACCTGGCCGGCGCCGGCGCGCCCATCGCCCTGTTCATCGACGACTATCATTTCGCCGCCACGGGGCCGGTCAACGAGTTCATGGAACTGTTCCTGAACCTCGCCCCGCCGGGCATGGTGTTCGTGATGGCCAGCCGCATCGCTCTGCCGATCCCGCTGGCGCCGCTGCGCCTGCGTGGCGACATCCTGGAGTTCGGTGCCGCGGAACTGCGCTTCGACAACAGCGAATCCGAGCGCTTCATCCATCACGCCAGCCGCGGCCGCCTGGACAGCGCCGTCGCCGTCGCCCTGGACGAGCGTGCCGAGGGCTGGCCGGCGGGGCTGCAGCTGGCGCTGCTGTCCATGGACGGGGCCGGCCAGGGCGACCCCGCCGCCCACGCCCAGGCCGGCAACCTGCGCGATGTCGCCGATTACCTGGTCACCGAGGTCCTGGCGCGCCAGCCCGCGGACATGCGCCAGTTCATGCTGCGCACGGCGGTGCTCTCGCGCATGAACGCGAAGGTGTGTGCCGTGCTGACCGGGCGCGAGGATGCCCAGGCCCTGCTCGCCCGCATGGAAGCGCAGAACCTGTTCCTGCTGCCGCTGGACCAGACCGGCACCTGGTACCGCTACCATCACCTGTTCCACGACCTGCTGCTGGCGCAACTGCGGCGCGAGCACCCGGCCGAACTGGTGTCCCTGCACGCGGCCGCATCGGACTGGTTCCGCGATGCCGACCTGCCGGACGAGGCTTTCGAGTACGGCCTGCTGTCGGGCGACACCGCCCGCATCGTGGAACTGGTGACCTGCCACTTCCGCGGCAGTATCGGCGCCGGCCGGGCGCCACAGGTGCTTGCCTGGTGCGAGCGCATTCCCGAGGCGATCAAGCGGGCGCACCCCATCGTGCTGGCCATCGAGGCCACGGCGCTGTTCCACATGCGCGGCCATGATCGGGCGCGCGCACTGCTGCGCATCCTCGAGCAGGTCGACCCGGCCAGCGTGCCTTCCGCCGACGAACTGGACTACTACCTGCGCTGCATCCGCGCCGGCGTGGCGATGAGCGAGGATGACGTGGAAGCCGCGCTGCCCCCACTGGCGGAGGCTTTCGCCGACGTCGGCGACTACGCCATGGGCACGATCAACAACATCGCCGGCTACTGCCTGGCCGAGCTCGGCGACCTGGAGGCGGCGCGGGCACGACTGGAGACGGCCCGGGACCGGCACCACCGCCACGGTGCCCCCTTCGGCGTCGCCTACTCGGACTGCTTCCTGGCCATCATCGACTGCGAGACGGGCGAGTTCCACCAGGCGCTGGCCCGCGTGAGTGGCGCCAGCGGCCGCGAGCCCGACAAGTCCCTGAGCTATGCCGCACCCGTGCCCGACGCCATGCGCGGCATCATCTACTGCGAACAGGACCGCCTGGCCGAGGCCATGGTGCTGCTGCGCCAGAACCTGCCGCTGCTGGAAAAGGTCGGGCACATCAACGTGGTCTGCCGGGGTTACGTGGCGCTCGCGCGCATCCACGCCGCGCGCGGTGACACCGACATCGCGCTGCAGACGCTGGAGCATGCCCGCACCCTGCTGCCGGCCAATCGCCGCGGCCGCCTGCGCACGCACAGCGTGCTCGAGGCGGCCGCGAGCAGCATCGCGGTGCGCCGCCAGGCGCCGTCGGTCATTGCCAACGCGCTGGCACGCCTGGGCGTGAACCCCGGCGAGGAGATCACGCTGACCGGGCACTGGGACCGCCCGACCTGCACGCGGGCGCTGCTGCAGGCGCGGCTGTACCTGCTGCAGGGTGAGCATGACCGCGCACTGGCACTGGCCGACCGCCTCCGCGCGCTGGCGCGCGCCGCAACGCGGCACGCCGTGGAACTGGACTACCTGTTACTCGGCGCCGCGGCCGCGGCCGGCCTGCAGGACAGGGCCGGCCGCGACGAGCGCCTCGACGCGGCACTGGCCATCGCCGAGGCCGGCGGCATGATCCGCAGCCTCGCCGAGGCGCCACCGGCGCTGCTCGGCGTGCTCGAGCAGCGCCTTGGCGCGGCACCGGAGACGCGCCACTGCCAGGCCCTGCGCAAGGCCGTGGCCGGCAGCGGCGCGGGCGCGCCGGGCGCCACCCAGCGCTTCGAGCCGCTGTCAGAACGCGAGCGGCAGATCCTGGCATTGATGGCCGACGGCTGCGCCAACCCCCTCATCGCCGATCGGCTGGCGATCAGCGAGAACTCCGTCAAATGGCACGCCAAGAACATCTACGCCAAGCTGCGGGCGGCCAACCGGACCGAGGCCGTCAGCATCGCCCGCCAGCATCACCTCATCGGCGCCCCGGCCTGAGAGTCTGTGAACCAATCGTTCGCCTGCCGCGCACGCCGATCCGCGGCTGCGACGGCGTTGTCGGTGGCGAGTCCTGCGGTCACTTGCTTCATCAAACTCCCTTGAATTCGCCACAGACGTCTTGCCCCGCACGCGCAGCGGCGCGCTCGCGACGGCGAACGATTCCTTCACAAACTCTGAGCCGCCACCCCGGTCCACAGACCCCGGCGGTCGCCAACCTGTCCGCCGTTGGCATACGGGTGCGGAAGCGGGAAATCCCGGCGCTGCCGGGCCGCCGCTCCACGATGGCGCCCATGACTGCCATCAGCGCCCGTGCGATAGACAACGAAAACCGGTAAAAGGGTCATGCGGGCCGGGTTCCATCGGGTCGATATGTTGCACCAACGCTACAAT
>CAYGQN010000399.1:0-4069 GCA_964351795.1 uncultured Gammaproteobacteria bacterium | reverse complement strand
CGACTGCAGGTGCAGGTAGATGAGCTCGAGGTAACCGCTGCGGAACAGGTCCGCCAGCTCCGAATCCGGCAGTTTGGCAAAGCGCTCCCGCGACACGGCCGAGAAGCCGTCCAGGCGAACCACGCTGCCGTCGGCCAGGCGAACCTCGGCCTGCTGCGCCTCGAGCAGCTCCAGGCGCGCCAGCCGCTGACAGAATTCCTCGGTATGGCGGTGCGCCTGCTGGAACTGGTCCATGAAGCCGAGGATGCGCTCGAGATAGGGCGAGTACGCACCCTTTGCGTCGAACAGCGGCTCACCGCGCCCGTCGCTGTTGACGCCGGGGTAGCTGCGATCGATACACAGCGACAGGGCCTCCTCGCCGGGCGTCATCGCGAACACGAACGGGTAGCGGCGCACGAAGGCCGGCACGTAGCGGCCGGTCCAGGCCGCGCCGGTATCGACAAACAGGTTCTGCCCGGGCTTCACGCCGAGGACAGCCAGGGGCAACGGCCGGGTACCCGGCGCCGCTTCCCCGGTGTCGGCGAACACGATCCCGTACTCGCGGGCAGCCACAGCGAACTCCGGCACGGTGAGCAGCACCGAGTTGGTGTCGCGACAGAAACCGTAATCACTGCCAACCTCGACGCTGAGGGCGGCATGGATCTCCTGGTGCAGCGGCTCGACGTCGCTGTAGAACATGATCTGGCGGGCCACCGCGGCAGGACTCCCGGGCTCGAGTATGAACGCGGATTGTCAGGCAAAACCGTTTCGTACTGATGACAGGCGCCCTGCCTCAGGACTTCAGGTAGCGGGAATCCTTGAACGAGACCATCCATTCGGGCCGGTAGACCACCGCGAGCGTGGTCATGGCGCCGGTGAGAAAAGCCTCCGGAAACAGCAACAGCATGGCGATCGGCAGGTAGTGACCGGTTACCCGGTCCGGGGGCATCACGGCACTGGCCAGCATGAACGCCGCCGCCCCCAGCGATACCAGCACCACCGTAACCGCGGCGCCAAAGAAGCCCGCCGCGAAGATGTAAACGAACAGGTGCGCAGGCAGCCAGCGCTCGCTGGCACGGGCGCAGGCATAGCTGATCCCGACCCCCAGCAGCACCAGCACCGTCCCGTTGGCACCGAAGGCCTGCCAGCCCGCACCGGCCGCCAGGGTCGTGGCCGCCAGCACGATGCTCATTGCCAGTATGGCCAGCTGCCAGCCGAAGGCGAGGGTGAGGAAGGTCGCCCCGAGCAGGTGGACCGTCGGCCCGTGCTCGAAACTGGCACGCACCTGCCAGAGCACCAGCGTCGCCACGGTGACGCCGGCAAACACGCTGAACACCTGGTCCCGGCGCAGCCAGTACCAGGGCATGCGCCACAGCGCCGCCAGCAGGCCGGCCGCGTACAGGGCGACACCCACCCAGGCGGTGGCGGCGGACAGGATCCCGGGGACAAGCTCCATGCGCACAGTGTAGGGGCTGGCGCGCCGGGAACACATGCGGCCGACCGGGGAAGGCAACCCGACGCCTGTACACGGGTGCTGCACAGTGAACCACCTGGCCGCAAGCGGGTCCCACAGGCGCATCGTTTCGGCCGCGACACACGTAGTGGCCGGGACGGAACGTGTGAACAGCATGCGCGGACAACCGGAGGTCGGCTGTGTCGACACGGCAGCACCAACAGGACGAGCAACGCTGGAGCGCGGCCATGCGAGAAGTGCAGGCAGGCAATGCCGCGGTATGGGAGCAGTTGCTGGCTGAACTCGCCGGCATCATCGAGCTCTACCTGCGCGCCAGGTTCGGCTCGCTGGATGTGCTGGAGGACCTGGTGCAGGAGGCGCTGATCGCCCTGCACGAAGCGCGGCACACGTGGAATCCCTCGCGAGCCTTCCGGCCGTGGATGTTCACGGTTGTCCGGCATCGCAGCATCGACCTGCTGCGCCAGCGTGGCAGCCGCCTGCGTACTGCCGAGAGCGCCCGGCGCGAGGTCACCCGGCACGCTGGCGAAGATCCGGAGCACCTGCTGCGACTGCTCGATGGCATACGGCTGCTCGACGCGCTGAAGCCCGATCACCGCGAAGCGGTCACGCTGACCAAGTATGCCGGGATGACCACCGCCGAAGCGGCATCATGGCTTGGCATTTCCGAAACCGCGCTCAAGGCGCGGCTGAACCGGGGCCTGCGCGCCATCCGTCAGCATCTCGATGCGGAGGAGATACCGGCATGAACGAACGACGCCAGGAACTCATCAACAGGCTCGCCGCGGATCTGCGCCCCGTGCAACGCCCCGGTCGTATCGGTCGGGCAGCCGCCGTCTGGCTCATCGCCGGAACCATCGCGGCCGTCCTGCTGATTGCGCTGCTCGGCCCGTTCCGCGCGGGCAGTGCGAATCAGCTGTTCTCTGCCCCGCGGTTTGCCCTCGAAGCCCTGCTCGGCGCCCTCGCGGTGATAGTCCTGTGCGTGAATGCGTTCCGCGCCGCCCTCCCGGCGCCGGGGGGAAGCCGCCGCTGGCTGCTGCCGGCAACGGCACTGCTGTTGCTGTGGCTGGCCCTGATGCTGGTGGGCCTGTGGTCCCCCGCCCTGCCCCCGTCGATGGCGGGCAAGCGCCCGCATTGCCTCTACGAGACCCTGCTCATCGGCCTGCCGTTGTTGGGCGCCGGCCTGTTCGCGCTGCGCCGGCTCTGGCCCCTCCACGGCGCGGCCTCGGGCCTGATGATCGGCCTGGCCGCCGGCCTCATCCCGGCCCTGGTCATGCAGTTCGCCTGCATGTACGACCCCGCGCACGGCCTGCTGGCGCATATCCTGCCCGGTCTCGCCGTCGGGGCTGTCGGCAGCATCTGTGGCTTCTTCCTGCTGCGCCGCTAGCGCGACGCGCATCGTTTCGCGACCGGGCTGCGTATCGGGAGCACGGGCCAGCCAATGACGGCGGGCCCGCCGATTCCACAGCCCGGAGACAAGCACATGAAAGCATCACAGGGACTTCTCGCCACCGCCTGCCTGGCCACCTCGCTGCTGGCAGCGGACGCGGGGGCAACCCAGGTTCGCATCACCATCACCAACAACGCGCCCACAGGCGGCACCTACCTCACACCCGTCTGGGTGGGGTTCCACGACGGCAGCTTCGACAGTTTCTCGGCCGGCGCCACCGCCAGTGCCGGCATCGAGGCCGTGGCCGAAGTCGGCCAGACCGGCATGCTCTCGGGCGAGTTCGCCGGCAACGGCGTGGACGGCACGGTCGGCAGCGCACCGATTGCGCCGGGCCAGTCCGTCAGCAGCGTGTTCAACCTCGCGACCGACGGCAGCAACAACTACCTTTCCTTCGCCTCGATGATCCTGCCGAGTTCGGATTTCTTCATCGGCAATGACGATCCACTCGCCCATGCCATCGGCGCAGTGCTCGACGGCAGCCAGGCAGGCACGAGCTTCACGATCGGTCGCGTCTACGACGCCGGGACCGAGCAGAACGACTTCCTGTTCTCCGCCGGGAACGGGCTGTTCGCCGCCATCGGGCTGCCGGCAAGCGATGCCGCCAACGGCAATGATCAGTCCCTGCCGATCGCACTGGCCAGCGGCGCGGATTTCGCCTCTTTCCTCAACGTTGGCGGTGCCGATGTCAGCGGTCTGGATTTCGACAACTTCGCCAGCCTTGCCAGCATCCAGGTATCGGCGGTCCCTGTGCCGGCCGCCCTGCCATTGTTTCTCACCGCGCTCGGCGGCCTGGGCGCCATGCGTCGCCGCGGGCGCTGATCGGCCCCATCAACCCGGCGGTTGGCGATCAGGGAGGATCGCGCCGCCGGTCTTTTGAAATTGCCACCCGGCCACGGCCCCGCCATTCAGCAAGGCCGAGCAGCAGTACGGCGAGCAGGGGTACCGGCCAGCCACCGATGGCCACGTAGGGCGTGGCGCCCGTACGGGGCTGTACTTCCTGCGCCAGCGTCGTGGTTTCGAACTGCCGGCTGCGCGCCAGTATCCGGCCACGGTAATCGATGAACGAGGACACGCCGTTGTTGGTGGCCCGGATGAGATCCCGCCCGGTCTCCAGCGCCCGCATGCGGGCGATCTCCTCGTGCTGGTGCGGGGCAAGCGAATCACCGAAC
>CAYGQN010000398.1:0-4079 GCA_964351795.1 uncultured Gammaproteobacteria bacterium | reverse complement strand
CGGCAAAGCGAGCGGGTTGATCGGTGGGCACGTCCAGGGTGCTGTTCCACACCGGGATGTCGTCGCTGCGATAGTCGGCATGCCAGCCACGGGCTTCGTCCCATTGCCAGAAGTAGTCGCGGTCCTCGCGAATCACCGACACCGCCAGGTCGGTCCCGGGGATGCGCTCGCCGGCCGGGGTCACGCGCAGGAGTTCGAACTGCACCGGCCCCTGGCCACTGTGGTGCGTGCCCTGGAAATCCGGCCGCAGCGCCAGCACGGCGGGCGCGGGCCACAGCACGGCCTGCAACTCGCGCACCACCGGCCGGCCGCCGGTCTCGAACAGGGAGGCCACCAGGCTGATGCGCCGGGGCATGTTGCCGGCCTTGCCCGGTGCGCGGTAGTGCAGCGTGGCGCGGCCCCCGGCATCCATTCGCAGCGCCGGCAACTCGATGCGCTGGTCCGTATCCCGGTCATGGGCAGCGTCGCCGAAGACGAAGCCGGGCAGGGCGGGCAGCGGGGCCGGCTCGTCGCGCAGGCGCACCACCGCCTCCAGGCGATTGCCCGCCGCCACCGCGCCATGCAGGTAACGGCCCTCGGCGGCTACGGTCAGCGCCTGCCCGGGCAGCAGGGCGGCGGTGTCGCCGGCCAGGCTCAGCTTCATGCGCTCGGGCAGGAACTCCTCCACGTGGAAGGCCAGGCTGCCCAGCGGCTCGGGCGAATCCGGGGTCGCGCGGGTCTGCAGCTGCCAGCGGCCGGTGGGCGCGTGGTCGGGGATGTCGATGACCAGTTCGTAGGCGCCGCCGCCCCGGGCCTGCAGGATCCAGCTGCGCACGACCTGGCCGTCGGGCCGTCGCAGCACGGCGTGCAGAGGCAGTTGCGCTGTCGCCCGGCCATCGTGGTCGCGCAGCAGGCCGACCACGTTCAGCCGCTCGCCCGGGCGATACAGGTCGCGCTCGGCGTACAGGTACATCGACAGCGGCCGCGAGGCGGGCCCGGCGACGCTGAAGCCGGACAGGTCCAGAGCGGCATCGGCCAGCGCCACCACCGACACCTGCTGGCCGTGTCGCACGACGATGGTCTGGACCGCATCCAGCATGCCGGCCTCGGCCCTGGCGATGCCGTCGGCGTCGCTGCGCAGCCGCGCACGGACCTCGCCGGCGTTGTCGAACAACAGCACTTCGGCCGCTGCCACGGGCCGGGCGGTCGCGAGCGAGTTGACATGCACGTGCATGGCGCTGGCATAGGCGCGCACGTGCACGCCGAGGTCGCTGACGTAGAACAGGCTGCCGCGGACGCGGCCATGGAAATCGCCGGGCTCGGACAGCACGGCGATGTACAGGCCGTCGCGCTGCAGCGGCTCGATGTCGCCGATGGGCAACTGCGTGATGGTGCGCGTATCCGGTCTGGCGCCGGTCCGGTAGCGCATCATCCAGACGCTTTCGGTGAGCCCGGCCAGCCGCTCCAGGCCCCAGCGGGTATCGAGATCCGGCCGACGGTACTGGTAGCCGGGTCGTCGGTCGTGGAACTTCGCCAGGAATTCCCCCAGCCGCTCGTCGCGAACGCGCAGGACCTGCACATCCACTTCAGGAATATTCACCGACATGATCGGCAGGCCGCCGCTGATCGCCGCCGGCAGCAGGCTGCCGCGACTGGCGAAGCCGAGCGCCGGTGTGACCTTGCGGATCTGCAGGCTCGCGCTGAAGGCCGTCTGCAGGCGGCTGCCGTCCAGGGCTTTCAGGCCGGGCAGCACGCGCACGGTGTACTCATGCTCGGGCTGCACCTCGGGCAGGTACAGCACCCGCCCGCCGGCACCGGGCACCGGTGCCCCGCCGATGTCGCGGCCGCGACTGTCCTGCAACTGCACATGCCTGGCGAGGTCGGCGTTGGTATCCAGCGCGGCCGAGAAGGTCAGCGCGATGGCCGGATGGTTCTCCCAGCTGCGCTCGCCGGCACTGAGCACCTGCAGTGCACTCGCCGCCGGCGCCGCGGGCGCACCGATCGCCTCCGCGGGTGCGGTATCGCCGGGGCCGGCGGCCGGACGCAGCAGTGCGAACAGGATGCCCGCAACGATGAGGGCTAGGGCGGCGACAGGCCAGCGATAGTGCCGGTGCATGATGGGTCTCCCTGGGTTTTCCATGGCGGCCAGTGTGAAAGCAGCCACCGACATGGACAGGGCGAAATGTGGCGAAAACGGGGATCGAATCTGCCCGTGGCCGGGCGACTTGAGCCGCCCGCCGGCCGCGTTCTAGACTGTACCGGCAGCCTGGAGCTGGCTGCCCCGCAACCCCGCCGAGCGAACGGGGAAGGTTCAGGGAAGAACCTCGATGCAATCCGACCATGACAATGCCTGCGTGGCCCTGTGCCTCGCCGCGCGCCTGCTGGATGTGCCGGCCGAGCCGGCCGCGCTGCGCGAGCAGACGGCGGACCTCGCCGCCGATGACCTGCCCGGGATGGCCGCCCGGCTCGGCCTGCGGGCGGCCCGCCGTCGGCTGCGCGGCAATGCCTGGGCCGCCCTGCCCGGGCCGGCGCTGGTACGGGCGGCTGATGGCCGTTGGCTGGTCCTTGCCCGCATCGAGGGTGAACGTGCGCTCGTGCATCAGCCCGGGCAGCTGCACCCGCGCGTGCTGTCCCTGGCGGGCCTGGCGGCGGCGAGCAGCGGCGAGGTGGTCCTGCTCGCCCGCCGGGAACCGATGTTCGAGCAGGGGCGCATGGCCGGCCTGCGATGGCTCCTGCGCGCGCTGGGCGACCATCGCCGGCCGCTGCTGGAGGTCCTGCTGGCGGCGCTGTTTCTGCAACTGCTCGGGCTCGCCACGCCGCTCGGCTTCCAGGTCGTCATCGACAAGGTGCTGGTGCATCACACGCTGGCGACGCTCGATGTCCTGGTGACCGGGCTGGTACTGGCAACGCTGGCCGAGACGGTACTGACCGGCCTGCGTCACTACCTGTTGCTGCACACGGCGAACCGCATCGATGTGCGCCTGGGTTCGGAACTGCTGGAGCACCTGCTGCGCCTGCCGCAGGGCTGGTTCGAACAGCGGCGTATCGGTGACACCGTCGCCAGGGTGCGCGAACTGGACAGCCTGCGCGAGGTGTTCACCGGTACGGCGCTTGCTGCCATGAGCGATCTCGTGTTCGTGGGCGTGTGCCTGGCGGTGCTGTACCTTTACAGCCCGACCCTGTGGCTGCTGGTGCTGGCCTCGCTGCCTGTTTACGGGGCGCTGGCGTTGTTGCTGACGCCCTTGCTGCGCACGCGCCTGGACGAGCAGGTGCGCCGCGGCGCCGACACCCAGGCCTTCCTGGTGGAGACCCTCGGCGGGATCGGCACGCTGAAGTCCGCCGCCGCCGAGCCGGTCACGCTGCGCCGCTGGAACGCGCGCCTGGTGGCGTTCCACGCGGCCGGCTTCCGCGCGGCGTGGCTCGGGGGGCTCGCCGGTCAGGGCGCGGCGCTGGTGAACCGGCTCACGACCCTGGCCATCCTGTGGCTGGGCGCGCGGCTGGTGATCGACGGCGCGCTCACGGTCGGCGAACTGGTGGCCTTCAACATGCTGTCCGCCCGCGTGGCCGGCCCCGTGCTGCAACTGTCACAGCTCTGGCAGGCGGTGCAGCAGGCCGGTATCGCCCTGCGCCGCGTCGATGACATTCTCGCCGCCGAACCCGAGCCGGCCCCGGGGCCGGCCCGGGCGGGACTTGCCGAGCTGCGCGGGCGCATCGAACTGCAGGGGCTGCACTTCCGCTACCCCGGCCAGCCGCGCGAGGTGCTGGCCGGGATAGACCTGGCGCTGGCCCCAGGGGAAGTGCTCGGCATCGTCGGGCCGTCCGGCTCCGGCAAGTCGACCCTGGCCCGCCTGCTGCAGGGGCTGGCCGCACCCGGTGCCGGACGGATCCTGTACGACGGGGTGGACATCGGTCTGCTGGACCCGGCCTGGCTGCGCCGGCGCCTCGGGGTGGTGCTGCAGGATGCGCGCCTGTTCAACGCCAGCATCCGCGACAACATCGCCCTCGCCGAGCCCGGCATGCCCCGGCAGCGGATCACGGCGGCGGCGGACCTCGCCGCGGCGCACGCCGACATCACCCCGCTCCCCGCCCGCTACGACCCC
>CAYGQN010000397.1:0-4089 GCA_964351795.1 uncultured Gammaproteobacteria bacterium | reverse complement strand
GTCCACGCCGGGCGCAACGGCATACCGACGCCGGTCGCCAGTGAAATAGCCCGCCACCTGACGGACCGGACGCTGAGCAGCAGGGAGGTGCAGATTCTCACCCTGATTGCTGATGGCCATCGGAACAAGCAGATCGCGAAATTGCTTTCCATCAGCGAAGACACCGTCAAGATGCACCTGAAGAATGCGATGAGCAAACTTGGTGCGCATGATCGAACCCGAGCCGTGACCATCGCCATCCAGCGCGGATTCATCACGCTCTAGACCTACCCGAAAAGGGTACTGAAAGTCCACCCGCACGGGTGTAACTGTCAGTCTCCGTCATCTGGCCTAATCCCCTCGCATCACCGGCGTCATTCACGCCGGCGGACCGTTTCGAACGAGACATCAGGGGGTTTGCATGGCCGCGAACAGCAACGACAAGACCGTACCGATCAACTACGACCCCAAGCGGATGGGGTACAGCGTCGTCAACGAGGCGCCTGAGATTGAGGAAGTCCACAAACCCGGACACGTGTATTTCTCCGAAGAGATCCAGCAGCAGGAGCTCGACGAGATCTTCATGCGTCAGTGGCTGCTGGTCGGCCGTGTCGAGGAGGTGGAGAAGCCGGGCGATTACATCACCCAGCGCATTGGCAATGAGCCGATTCTTGTCGTCAAGGAAAAGGACGGCAACATCCAGGCGTTTGCCAATGTCTGTCGGCATCGCGGCGTTCAGGTTGCATGGAACTCCGGCAATGCCAAGTACTTCACTTGCCCGTATCACGGCTGGGTCTACGACACCAGCGGCAAGCTCGTCGATGCCCAGCACCTTGAGCGTGCGCGCAACTTCGACAAGACGGCCTGCAGCCTTCCCCGCCTGCGCACGGAGCAATGGGAGGGGTTCATCTTCATCAACTTCGATAACGATGCAGCGCCGCTCATGGACAGCCTCGAAGCCTGGGATTTCCCGAATGTGTACGGGCCCTACCAGATGGGCCGTCTGCGCGTCGCAGCGAAGTTCGAGATGGAAGTGCCCTGCAACTGGAAATTCCTGAACGAGAACCTGACCGATATCTACCACATCGCAGTGCTGCATGCGGATACTTTCGGCCCCTATCAGCCGCTGGATGGCTATCGCTACCAGACCTTCGATGGCGGCTACCACGGTCGCTTCGTCGGTGGAACGCTGGTGGAGGGCGGCAAATCCCTGTTCGGCGGGCCCATTCCCTGGCTTCCCGAAGCGCTGCACAGTGGCGGATTCTCGAGTCATCTGCCGCCGAATGTCGCCTGGTTTCCGCGCTACGACTACGTCGCCATCAGCACCAACTGGCCGCTGACACCGGAGACGAGTCTGTGCAGGACGTACCAGCTGTTTCCCGAGGAGTACTTCTCCCAGCCGGACTTTGACGAAAAGGTCGCCAAGTACGTCGAGTTCTACAAGGCTTTCCTCGGTGAGGATACGGACATGATCAAGGCGCTCCAGCGCGGCATGCGATCCCGTTATTACGAACCTGGCCCCATGTCGCCTTTCGAGGCCGGGGTGCGCGGAACCATCAAGCACAGCGTCGACGATCTGGGGAACGGCTGAGCATGGGCACCTATCTTCGCCCTGTTGGCCCGGAACTCGGCCGCGCGGCCGATGTTCTGGTGCGGGAGATGATGTGCGTGCAGGCCGGTGAGCATGTGCTGGTCACCGCCGATACAAGTACCGACCCACGCGTGGTAACCGCAGTTCTCGAGGCGGCCTGCCGGGCCGGGGCGCACGCCGCTGCGATGACCCTGGCCACGCCCCTGCCATTCCAGGGCGGGCTGGCGAACCCGTACATGCCCGACCCCGTTGAGGCCGGTGCGCAGCATTGCGATGTCTGGATTGACCTGTGCATGCCGTACATCGCCGGCGCGGCTGTCTACGATCGCGCGATCAAGAATGCGCGGGCGCGCTATATCCTCGTGGCCGACCTTGGCGCACACGAACTGGTACGGATCTTCGCCAGGGCAAGCCTGGACAAGGTGTTCGGCGTTTCCGACGCCTTCAACGCACTGCTGGCCTCGGCCGCCGGAGAAACCTGCAGGTTCACGACCCCGCTTGGAACAGATGTGAGCTTCACTCTGGCCAATCCGGAGGGGCTCGCAATCGAACGGGCGACCACGCCGGGGGGCTATTTCGTGCCGGGTACGGTGATGGTCATCCCCGAGCTTGAATCGGTGCGCGGGCGCATCATCGCCGAAGCCGTGTTCCACGAGTACTACACACTGCTTGCCGACCCCTATCACTTCGAGGTCGACGGCAGGATCAGCAGTGTCAGCGGCGGCGGCAACGAATTGACTGCAATCCAGCGGTCCCTGAAGCGGGCCGGGAACGGGGCCTATGGAAACGTCGTGCATTTCACGTGCGGCTTCCATCCCGCGGCACGCTTCACCGGTGATTCCTTCATCGAGGATCAGCGAGCCATTGGCTGCAACGCGATTGGTCTCGGTTTGCCGCAGTGGGTGGACGGCGGCGGCGAGAACCATCCGGACTGCGTCATGCGGGAGCAATCGTTCTGGATCGGCGACAGGCAGATCATCAGCGAGGGAGAGATCGTCGCGCCGGCCGGTCTGAAGGCGGCTGCCGATGATCTGACCCCGGTGTATGGCTGAGCCTGCGTGAAGACAACCGACACGGCAGCCGGCAGGACGTGGCAATGACAAGCAGCGGTGCGTGCCTGTACGAGGCCGGCGACGTTTCCCTGGAGCACGGCGGCACGCTGCGCAAAGCCCGGCTGGCCTACCAGCAATTCGGGCAGCTCGATGCCGATGCGGGCAATGCCGTGCTGATCACTTCTCATTTCGCCCGGAACCACACTCACTGCGGTCATCTGTTCGGTCCCGGCCAGGCAGTAGACCCCGCCCGCCACTGCATCATCGTTGTCAATTTTTTCGGTAACGGCTGCTCCACATCGCCATCGACCGGTTACGACGGGGAATTTCCCAGCGTGACCGTCAGCGACAACGTACGCGTCCAGCACAGGCTCATCCGGGAGCATCTGGGCATCAAGCGGCTCGCGCTGGTCACGGGTCACTCCATGGGCGCCGTGGCCGCCTATCACTGGGCGGTGATGTTTCCTGATGCGGTTGCGCGGCTGGCGCCCATTTGCGGCAGTGCGCGTACGTCTGACCACAACAAGGTCTTCCTGCAAGGCATGCGCGCCATTCTGTTGATGGACCCGGCGTGGCGCAGCGAGGCCGGCTGGTCCGCGCCCCGTGACGGGCTGGCCGCGATGGCGCGCGCCTGGGCGGCCTGGCCGCCCTCGGCACATTTCTACCGCGGCCGCTTCTGGCAACGGCTTGGATGCGACTCCCTGGAGCAGTTCCTGCAGCAGTACTGGGAAGACACCTACTGCAGCCTGGACGCCCGGGATCTTCTGGCGCAGATGGATACCTGGGAGGCGGCGGACATCGGTTCGTGCCGCTCGTACGGCGGCGACCTTGCTTCAGCCCTGGCCGGTATTCGTGCGCATTGCTTCGTGATGCCTTCACTGAGCGATGCCTACTTTCCGCCCGAAGACGGTGAGAACGAGGCAGCGGCAATACCGTTTGCCGAATATCGCCCCATACCTTCGCACTGGGGTCATTGGGCCGGCTCCGGTCAGAACCCCGCGGACACGGCGTTCATCGACGCGCAGCTTCGCCAATTACTGGAGATCCCCGCATCGTGAAGTCGCTGATCGACCTGGGTGCCGTCGAGGCGGGCCGCATGATTGCCGCCGGCGACATTTCGTCGGAGGCACTGACGCGGGCCTGCCTCGAACGGATAGACGCGCGCAACCCCGCCGTGAAGGCATTCAACCATTACAGCGCGGAACTGGCCCTTGCCGCGGCCCGGGCGGCCGACCAGCAAACGCCGGCTTCGCCACTGCATGGTGTCCCCTTCGCCGTCAAGGATGTCATCGACACGAAGGATTTCCCGACCGGTTACGGAACCGTGATCCACCAGGGGCGTCAACCGGCCGCGAATGCGGCGGCAGTGGACCGCCTGCTCAATGCGGGCGCCGTGCTGGTGGGGAAGGTCGTCACCACCGAATACGCCATGTTCACCCCGAACGAAACGCGGCACCCGCTTAACCC
>CAYGQN010000396.1:0-4090 GCA_964351795.1 uncultured Gammaproteobacteria bacterium | reverse complement strand
GCCATCAGATGTGTCGCTTCTCGTAACTGGAACATGGGCGCAGGTTGCCGCCGGCCGGCCCGCAGAAGCGCCGGCAGTGCCTTGCCTGCATCTCGAGGAGCTGGTGGTCGCGGCCGCCGGCGCGTGTTTTCGTATCAGCCCGGCCGGGCGCGCCGGCCGCCTGCTGAAGCGGCGCCATTCTACCCGCACGCGGCGAAGCGGCAAAGGCAATGACTGTGTCAACAATGCGGTCAAGCATCACTGCCCGCGGGCACGGTCCCCGATGGTGCGTTGCCGCGCGACTCTGCCGCACCGGCCGCGGGTGCATTGCCGGCGTGCTCGCTGCTATCGTTGCCGCAGCCGGCCGGCCTGGCACCGGTGCGGTCGCCGCACCGGGCATCGCAACGCCCTGGCGTCGGGGCGGCCCCGGCGACCGGCCTGTGGATGCATGGCGGGCCGTTGTGCCGGGTCCCGGCTGCCGGCACTGGCGGGCTGGCCGGACGCGGACGGGCGCGCACGGGCCACTGATCAGGGCGCGCTGGGGCGGCGGACACACGCTCCGGGCAGGTCGTCTGGGCTGGCTGCCGGGGCATTTTCGGGCCGGCCGCGACGGGCCGGATTCGATGTTCCTGCTGCCGGCCGTTAAACTGTTGCAGTTTTTACGCGTAATCCAAGCGTACTGGCCTGCCCGTCGCCGTTGCCGGAGGGTCCGGAACGGGGGCGGGCACGCAGCAAGTGTGCGCATTTCGCACAATTGCTGCGGCCAGCCACGAGGGCAGCGTCGCAAAACCCTGGCGTCCGGCCACGTGCCGGCGCGCCGGGCTTTGCCGCGCTGCCTGGCAAGTATGAAAGGTGAACCGATGAAGAGCCAAAAGTCCCATCCCAAGCGTTTCAGTTTCGAATTTTTCCCGCCCCGCAACGAGGAGACCGCTGCCAAGCTGTGGGCAACCGCCGGCAAGCTGGCCGAGTTGCAGCCCGATTACTGCTCCGTGACCTTCGGTGCCGGCGGCAGCACCCGCGATCGCACCTTCGACACGGTCATGGGCCTGCGCGAGCGCTTCGGCATGGACGTGGCGCCGCACGTGTCCTGCGTGGGCAGCAGCACGGATGAAATCCGCGCGCTGCTGGACAAGTATCGCGACAACGGCCTGAAGCACCTCGTCGCCCTGCGCGGGGACATGCCCTCGGGCACCTCCGGCTATGGCGAGCTGCGCTATGCCAACGAACTGGTGAGCTTCATTCGCGCCGAGTACGGGGATTTCTTCGAGATCGAGGTAGCGGCCTACCCCGAGATGCACCCCCAGGCGCCGGGCATGAGCCGCGACATCGACAACTTCCAGCGCAAGGTCGAGGCCGGTGCCGACAGCGCCATCACGCAGTACTTCTACAACGTGGATGCCTACCTGAGCTTCATCGATGCCTGCGAGGCGCGCGGCATCCGCCTGCCCATCGTTCCCGGCGTCATGCCCATCATCAACTGCACCCAGCTGCGTCGCTTCTCCGAGGCCTGCGGGGCCGAGATCCCGCGCTGGATCCTCAAGCGCCTGCAGGAGTTCGGCGATGATCGCGTCTCCATTCGCAAGTTCGGCGTGGAAGTCACCACCCGCCTGTGTCGGCAGCTGCTGGACGCCGGTGCGCCGGGCCTGCACTTCTACACGATGAACCAGCCCGAAGCCTGCCTGGCCATCTGGGATCAGCTTGAACTGACCAAGATGCGCGCGGCGGCCTGATGCAGGGGGCGCCGGGGTGGCCGAGCCGCTGAGCGAGGGCGCTGCCGAACCGGCTTCCCTGCTGCTGGTCGACGACGACGATCTCATCCTGCAGTCCCTCGGGCTGTTGCTCGAGGACCGCTTCCGCGTGCATACCGCGGCCAGCCGCTGGGAGGCGCGGCGCCTGCTGCAGCGCCTGCCGGCGCCGCCCCAGCTGGCCCTGGTGGACCTCGGGCTGCCGCCGGTGCCGCACGATCCGCAGGAGGGCTTCGCACTCATCGGCGAGCTGCTGGCCTTCAACCGCGGCATGAAGATCCTGGTGCTGTCCGGGCAGAACGAGCGCAGCACCATCCAGCACGCGCTGACGCTGGGCGCGGTGGATTTCGTGCCCAAGCCCTGCGACCCGGGCCTGCTGGCCGCCCGCCTGCAGCACCAGCTGATGATCCTGGAGGCCGAGGCACCGCCGGCCGACGCGGTGGTGGACACCGGCCAGCTGCTCGGCGACAGCGCCGCCATGCAGACGCTGCGCGAGCTCATACGCCAGTTCGCCGCCTCGCCCTTCCCGGTGCTGGTGGAGGGCGAGTCCGGTACGGGCAAGGAACTCGTGGCCCAGTGCCTGCACAGCGAGAGTCCGCGCGCCCGCGGGCCGATGCTGTCGATCAATTGCGCTGCCTTTGCGCCCGAGCTGCTCGAGGCACAGCTGTTCGGCCACGCCCGCGGCGCCTTCACCGGCGCGGCCGAGGCGCGGGCCGGCTTCTTCGAGGAGGCCGCCGAGGGCACGCTGTTCCTGGATGAAATCGGGGACTTCCCCCTGCACCTGCAGCCCAAGCTCCTGCGGGTGCTGGAATCGGGCGAGTACTACCGGCTCGGTGAGACCGCGCCGCGCGAGTCCACCGCCCGCGTGGTGGCGGCAACCAACCGTGACCTGCGCCAGCAGGTGCGCGGCGGCGAGTTCCGCCAGGATCTCTACCATCGCCTGAGCGTGCTCACCGTGCGCGTGCCGCCGCTGCGCGAGCGGCCCGAGGACGCCGCCACGCTGTTCGCGCATTTCTGCCGGCTGTACGCGGCCAGTGGTGCGCCGTTCGAACTCACCCCGGGGGCCCGCGCGGCGCTGCAGGCCTACCCCTTTCCCGGCAACGTGCGCGAGCTGCGCAATATCGTCATCCGCCTGGGTGCGAAGTACCCGGGCCAGGCGGTCTCCGAGGAGGCCCTGCTGGGCGAGCTCGATCTCGACCAGGGCCCGCAGATCGCCGACGCGGCCGATCTGCGCGCGCAGATCGTGCGTGAGCACTTGCGCCGCGAGGGCTTCCGGCTCGATGATGCCGTGGCCGGCTGGGAACGGGCGTACATCGACGAGGCCATGCGCCAGAGCGGGGGCAACCTCAGCCGGGCCGCGCGCAGCCTAGGTATCAACCGGACCACTCTCTACAGCCGCATGGAACGGCTGGGCCAGGCCCGCCAGGGCGAGGCCTAGGCCGGGGAATCGCATGTACTTCCAGCATTTCGGCCTGCAGCAGGCGCCTTTCCGGATCACGCCCGACACCCGCCTGTTCTTCCCCGGCGGCAACCGCGGCGCGGTGCTGGAGGCGCTCATCTACGCCATTGCCAACGGCGAGGGGATCGTCAAGGTGGTGGGTGAGGTCGGCAGCGGCAAGACCATGCTCTGCCGCATGCTCGAGCAGGAACTGCCCGAGGCCTGCGAAATCGTCTACCTGGCCAACCCCGGCCTGTCGCGTGAGGACATCCTGCACGCCATCGCCTTCGAACTCGGCCTGCCGGCCGGGCCCGACGACAACCGCCTGCAGGTGATGCACGGGCTGCAGCAATACCTGCTCGGCAAGCATGCCGCCAACCGCCGCGTGGTGGTGTTCGTGGAGGAGGCCCAGGGCATGCCGCTGGACACTCTGGAGGAGATCCGGCTGCTCAGCAACCTGGAGACCAGCCAGGACAAGCTCCTGCAGATCGTGCTGTTCGGCCAGCCCGAACTCGACGAGATGCTGACCGCCCACGGGATCCGGCAGTTGCGCGAGCGCATCACTTACAGTTTCGACCTGCAGCCCTTCGAGCGTGACCAGGTGCGCGATTACGTCAACAGCCGCCTGCGCGCCAGCGGGCATCGCGCCGGCGAGCTGTTCGACCGCGGCGCAATAGCCGAGCTGACCCGCTATTCGCACGGTTTGCTGCGCCGCATCAATATCCTTGCCGACAAGGCGCTGCTCGCCGCCTACGCGGATAATTCCCGCAGCGTCAAGGGCCTGCATGTCCGGCGGGCAGCCCGTGACAGCGAATTCACGCCCCCGTCGCGGCGCCCCGGGCCGCGGGCGGTGAATCGCCGGCCACCACCGACGGCGCCGCTGGTGTGGCGACCAGGAACCAGGCCAGCGCGGCGCCGTCGGTGGTGG
>CAYGQN010000395.1:0-4095 GCA_964351795.1 uncultured Gammaproteobacteria bacterium | reverse complement strand
ACGCTGGTAGCCGGCGACGGCCCGCTGGTGGTGGGGCAGGGGCCGGTGCGCACCGGCGTCACCGCCATCGTGCCGCGCGGCCGGGCGACGGCGCCGGCGCCGGTGTGGGCGGGGCATTTCAACCTCAACGGCAACGGGGAACTGACCGGCACCCACTGGGTCCACGATGCCGGCTATTTCCTCGGCCCGGTCATGCTCACCAATACGCACTCGGTGGGCATGGTGCACCACGCGACCGTGCGCTGGATGATCGGCCAGTACGGTGCGGCTTTCACCGAGGGCCATGCCTGGGCGATGCCGTTGGTGGGGGAAACCTACGACGGCCTGACCAGCGACATCTGCGGCCAGCACGTGACCGAGGCCCATGCGCTGGCCGCGCTCGCGGCCGCCAGCGACGGCCCGCTCGCCGAGGGCAACGTCGGCGGCGGCACCGGCATGCAGACCTACGAGTTCAAGGGCGGCACCGGCACGGCCTCGCGCTGCATCCGTGTGGCCGGCGAGGCATTCAGGGTGGGCGTCCTGGTGCAGTCGAATTTCGGTACACGGCACGAGTTCATGGTCCGCGGCGTGCCGGTGGGCCGGCTGTGGCCCGAGGATGCACCGCTGACCGCGCTCGGCCAGCCCGACACCGGCTCCATCATCGTGGTGATCGCCACCGATGCTCCGCTCTCGCCCCTGCAGTTGCAGCGCCTGGCCCGGCGCGGTGCCCTGGGGATTGGCCGCACCGGCACCAGCGGCGGGCACTACTCCGGCGACATCATGCTGGCGTTCTCCGTTGCCAACGAGGTGTTCCCGCCGGGCCTGACCGCGCCGGTACAGCCGCTGGCCTTCGACTTCACCCACCTCAATGATCATCATGCCGACGTGGTCTACGAAGCCGCGGTGCAGGCGGTGGAGGAGGCCATACTGAACGCCATGGTGGCCGCTCGCAGCCTGCCGATCATCAAGCCGTCCGGGTATTCGCTGAAGGCCATCGACCACCAGCGCCTGCTGCGGATCCTGCGCGAGTACCGGCACCTGCCGCAGGCGCTCGGCTGAGCCGAGGCGGCGTTGCCGGTGTTGCGGGGCGGCCCGGCCGGGCCGCCCCGTGCCGCCAGCCTACAGGTGGCTCTTGAGCCAGTCGGCCTGCTCGGCGATGAGCTGCCGGGCCTCGGGGATGAACTTGCCCATCAGCATGAAGCCGTGGAACACGCCGTCGAAGCGATGGCAGCTGACATCCACGCCGGCCGCCTTCAGCTTCTCGCCGTAGGCCTCGCCTTCGTCGCGCAGCGGATCGAACTCGGCGGTGGAGATGTATGCGGCCGGCAGCCCGGCGAAATCCGTGGCGAAAATCGGCGAGACCTTCGTGTCGGAGCGATCGGCGTCGCCGAGATAATGCTCGTAGAAATACTCCATGCAGCCGCGCGTGAGAATCGGCGCCTCGGCGTTCTCCTCTATGGAGGGATAGGACAGGGTGGCATCCACGGCCGGGTAGGTGAGCACCTGCACCTTGAGGGCCGGACCGCCGGTGTCGCGCGTCATCTGCGCGGTGATGGCCGCCAGGTTGCCCCCGGCGCTGTCACCGATGGTGCCCATGCGCGAGGCGTCCACACCCAGCGAGGCGGCGTTGTCCGCCACCCAGCACAGGGCCGCGTAGCAGTCCTCGACCGCGGCCGGGTAACGGTCCTCGGGGCCCTTGCGGTATTCCACCGCGACGATGGCGATGCCGGCGGCATTGGCCAGCTGGCGGCAGTAGGCATCGTGCGTGTCGAGGTTCAGGAACACCCAGCCGCCGCCATGGAAATGCACCAGCACCGGCAGCGGGGTCGTCGATTCAGGGGCGTACAGCCGGGCCGGTACCGAGGTGCCGCCCACCGGGATGCTCAGGTCCTCGACCCGGGCAAGCGGTTCCTGGTCTTCGGGCTGCGTCTTGAACACCTCGTTGAACAGTGCGCGGCCCTCGGCCGGGGGCAATGCGTCCAGCCCCGGCATCCCCTGCTTCTGCATCTCCTCCAGCACCGCGACGGATTCTGCGGTCAATGGCATGGTCTTCCTCCCTTTCAGCGTATTGCCGGCGCTGCCGGCGTTATTGGAATCAGCACGGCACTGTGGCGGTATCGGAAAGGCGAATCAAGTACCGGGCCGGTGTTCGGCGGTGCGGCCGCCGCTGCCGGCCGCGGCGGCGGCACGACAGGGCGTGGGACGCCGCCCGACGCGGGCGGGGGCTCAGTCGGCGGGGTTCAATGCCATCGTGCAGCGCATCACGCGCTCGACCGGGTCAAGGTGCACCTGGAAGCCCAGCGAGCGCATGAACGAGAGCATGGCGCTGTTGTCCGGCAGGACGAGGCCGACCAGCTCGTGCGTCCCGCGCTCGCGCTGGTAGTCGATGATGGCCCGCATGAGCATCGAGGCCAGGCCGCGTCGCTTGACGTCGGAGCGGACCAGCACCGCGAACTCGGCATGGTGATTGTTGGCGTCGGTGATCGCCCGCGCCACGCCCAGGCATTCGGTGCGCCCGTCGGCACGTTCGCGGATGGCGACGATGGCCATTTCGCGGTCGTAGTCAATCTGGGCGAAGGAGGCGAGCTGTTCGTGGGTGAAGCGGTTGACGTTGCGGAAGAAGCGCAGCCGCAGGTCCTCCGGGTCCACCCGCGCCAGGAACTCCCCGTGCCGCGTCTCGTCCTCCGGACGGATGGGTCGCACGATGAGTTCCTCGCCGTCCTTCAGGCGGGCCCGGCGTTCCAAGGCATTGGGATAGGGGCGGATGGCCAGGTGCCGGTAGGCCGGTACCGGCTCGGGGCTGATCACCACGCGGGCATCCAGGGCGATGACCCCATCGCTGTCGGCCAGCAGCGGGTTGATATCCACCTCGAGGATGTCGGGGAAATCCACCACCAGCTGTGACAGGCGGATGAGAGCCAGGTACAGCACATCGAGATTGACCGCGGCGCGGTCACGGTAGCCGCGCAGCTGTGCCGCGATGCGGGTGCGGGCGACCAGCTCCCGCGCCAGCGCCATGTTCAGCGGTGGCAGTGCCACGGCGACATCCTTCACCACCTCCACCGCCGTGCCGCCCTGGCCGAAGGTGAGTGCCGCTCCGAACACCGGGTCGGTACTCATGCCGAGGATCAGCTCGTAGGCGCCCGGCCGGCGTGCCATCTGTTGCACGGTGAACCCGTCGATGAGGGCATCCGGGCGCAGCTCGGCCACCTGCTTGCCGATGCGCCGGATGACCGCGCGAAGGCTGGTCTCGTCCTCGATATCGAGCACGACTCCGCCCACGTCGCTCTTGTGCGAGATGTCGCGCGAGAGGATCTTCACCGCCACCGGGTAACCGATTTCCCCGGCAATGGCGGCAGCACTGTCGGCGTCGGCGGCGATGCGTGCCTGGACCACCGGTATCTCGTAGGCGGCCAGCACGTCCTTGGCCTCCGGTTCGCTCAGCATGCGCCGGCCCTCGGCGCGCACGCGCTGGACGATGGTCTGCACGGCCGCGCGGTCCGGCGACAGGACCTCCGGCAGCTCGGCCGGGGTTTCCAGCAGGCTGGCCTGGTTGCGATGGTAGTCCACCAGCTGCATGAAGCCTTCGATGGCGTCTTCCGGGGTTTCGAAACTGGCCAGGCCGGCAAGATCGAAATGCGCCCGCGCCTCGCGCACGGCCGCTTCCCCCATCCAGTTCACCAGCACCGGTTTATGCGCCTTCTTCGCCAGCTCGATGACGGTGTCCGCCACGCGCGAGTTGTCCACGGTGGCGGTGGGCACCAGCATCACCAGCGCCGCGTCGAAGCCACCGCCCGACAGCGCCGTCTCGATGGCGCGCGCATAGCGGCGTTCGTCGGCGTCGCCGATGATGTCCACCGGGTTGGCGCGGGACCAGCCCGCGGGCAGGCATTCATCCAGCGCTGCCACGGTCTGCTGTGGCAGTTCCGCGAGATGGCCGCCGGCGATGATGAGTTCGTCCGTGGCCAGCACGCCCGGCCCGCCACCGTTGGTGACGATGAGCAGGCGATCACCGTGGATGCGCCTGGCGCGGGGGATGGTGGTGACGGCGTTGAACAGGGCGTCGATGCCGTGTTCGACGCCGCCATCCGGCGGGCCGGCATGCTGCGGGTGTTC
>CAYGQN010000394.1:0-4097 GCA_964351795.1 uncultured Gammaproteobacteria bacterium | reverse complement strand
CAGCAGGAGCGAGCACGCGCACGCCGGTAGCGAGCGCGCCAGGACGGCGCGCGAGCGGTAGCGGGGCGGGTCACCGCCGCGGCGCCCACCTCAAACCACGCCACCCCGAACGAAGCCACCCCATCCGGCGCCGGCGCTATCGCGGCTGGAGCTGCTCCTACGGGAGGTGGACCTGGTGCGCCGGGGTGTTCGCGGCTGAAGCCGCTCCTACGGGAGGTGGACCGGGCGCCGGGGTGTTCGCGGCTGAAGCCGCTCCTACGGCAGGATCACAGGACAAGCTGACAGGAATGCCTCCGGCGAAGCAGGTATCAGCAGAAGCTTCGCGCCAGGGATGCGCAGGCCCGGCGGCCCAGCCGCTGCCAGCCACGCTCGGCAGGGTGCCCCCTGGCAGCTGTCGCCGCGACGAACGACGCTTTCCGTGCGTTGATCGCACAGTAGAGTGGTCGGCTGGAGGCCCGCTTCGCTACACTGTGGACAGTGCTCCTGTCGTACTGCCGAACGAAGCGAAGCTCAGCATGTCGGAGGAACTTGCCCTCGGCCTGACAGCGCTCGGGCTCGTCGTCGCGTACATTTTCGTACTCTACCGGCTGGCCCTGTTCGTCTCGCGGACACTGGCCGATCGCTTCGGTTCACGCCGGGGCCAGACCATCGTCGACGAGGACACCGGCATCGAGTACGACGCTGACGATGAGATCGCCGGCTACGACTGGGTCCAGACCAGCTCGGGCAAGGAGATGCGCTCGTTCAGCCGCGCCGACTCGCGTGTGCGGAGGTGGTACAACGCGGTGTTCTTTCCGCTCCTGCTCTACCTGCACTACAAGTTCTGGGGCCCGGTGACCGAGGGTTTCGAGCGGGTGTTCGATGTCGTCGCCCCCCTGATCCTGTCCATCTTCTATGGCAAGTGACGTCCTTGGGTACGTGCCGGTTGCCAGTATGCGGAACAGGACTGACCGAGCGCACTGCGGCGCCTGCATCCCCGACTACCCGCAGCTGCGGAAACCGCACTCGCCGACCAGCGAGCGCTACCTGGCCCGCTGCGGCAGCAAGGCCCCGGCCGCGCCCGGGCCCTTTTCCTGACGTGTAAGGCCAGCCCTGACGGATTCGCGTTAAACTCCCGGCCCCGCCGGCCGGCAGCGTGAGGGTCGGCGGCCAATGCCGAAACCGTCAACGCAGCCAGGTGCGCCAGCAGCGCGTGATTGCCTGGGAGTCGCCACCGCCATGCTCCTGATGATCGACAACTACGACTCGTTCACCTTCAACATCGTGCAGTACCTCGGTGAACTCGGCGCCGAGGTGCAGGTGTACCGCCACGATGCCATCGATATCGCCGGCATCGAGGCCATGGCGCCGGCGCAGATCGTCATCTCGCCCGGGCCCGGCCGGCCGGCGGACGCGGGGATTTCCATGGCCGTGCTGGAAGCCTTTGCCGGGCGCATTCCGATCCTGGGGGTGTGCCTGGGGCACCAGTGCATCGGCGAGTTCTTCGGCGGCCGGGTGGTGCATGCGCACGACGTGGTGCATGGCAAGACCTCGCTGGTGCACCATCGCGGCGAGGACGTGTTCGCCGGGCTCGAGAACCCGCTTCAGGCCACGCGCTATCACTCGCTGGTGGTGGAGCGTGACAGCCTGCCGGCGTGCCTGGAGATTACCGCCTGGACGGGCAGCGCGGATACCATGGACGAAATCATGGGGCTGCGGCACCGGCGCCTGCCGGTGTCCGGCGTGCAGTTTCATCCCGAGTCGATACTCACCCGCCAGGGCCACGAGTTGCTCGGCAATTTCCTGGGCGCGCACAGCAGCGCCACCGCCTGAGGAGCCCGCCACGTGGACGTCAGGGAAGCCATCCGCCTGCTGATCGACGGCCAGGGCCTCGGCCGTGCGGACATGCGCGCGGTGATGCACCAGATCATGACCGGCGAGGCCAGCGAGAGCCAGATTGCCGGCTTCCTGGTGGCGCTGCGCATCAAGGGCGAGACGGTGGACGAGATTGCCGGCGCCGCCGAAGTCATGCGTGCGCTGGCCACACCGGTGAGCACGGCGCTCGACGACCTGGTGGATATCGTCGGCACCGGCGGGGACTCGGCCGGCAGCTTCAACATCTCCACGGCCTCGGCCTTCGTGGTGGCCGCCGGCGGCGGCCACGTGGCCAAGCACGGCAACCGCTCGGTGTCGTCGAAGTCCGGCAGCGCCGACGTGCTGGAGGCGCTTGGCATCAACATCGATATCGAACCCGGGCAGATCGCACGCTGCATCGAGGAAGTGGGCGTGGGCTTCATGTTCGCGCCGCGCCATCACGCCGCCATGCGCAATGCCATCGTGCCGCGACGCGAGCTCGCCGTGCGGACGGTGTTCAACCTGCTCGGCCCGCTCACCAACCCGGCCGGTGCGGGGCGCATGCTGCTCGGCGTGTTCGACGCCGCCTGGCTGCGCTCCATCGCCGAGGTCTGCGCCGCGCTCGGCTGCGAGCACGTGCTGGTGGTGCACTCGGACGATGGCATGGATGAAATCAGCATCAGCGCCGCGACGCAGGTGGCCGAGATGCGGGGCGGGCAGGTCACCGAGTACCGGCTGGCACCCGAGGACTTCGGCCTGGCCCGCGCCGACAAGGCCGCCATCTGCGTGGCCGACAGCCACGAGAGCGCGGCGGTCATCGGCCGCATCTTCGCCGGTGAGCGCGGCGCGCCCAGGGACATCGTGCAGCTCAACGCCGGCGCGGCGCTGTACGCGGCCGGCCGGGCCACGAGCCTGGCCGAGGGCGTCGCGGCCGCCGGGCGCATCATCGACAGTGGCGAGCCCGCCCGCCGCATCGCGGCGCTGGCCACACTGACCAAGGGGTTCCAATGAGCACCGACATGCCCGACATCCTGCGCGAGATCTGCGCCAACACGACCATCGAGGTCGCCGAGCGACGGGAGGCCGTATCGCAGGCGGAGGTCGAGAAGGCCGCAGCTGCGGCCGGGCCCACTCGCGGCTTCCTGGCCGCGCTGCGCCGGCAGATCGACGCCGGCAGGCCGGCGGTGATTGCCGAGTGCAAGAAGGCCTCGCCCAGCAAGGGTGTTATCCGCAAGGATTACGATGCGGCCGCCGTCGCGGCATCGTATGAAGCCGCCGGTGCCGCCTGCCTGTCGGTGCTCACCGATGCGAAGTACTTCCAGGGCAGCCTGGATGATCTGCGCGCCGCCCGGGCGGCCTGCGCACTGCCGGTGCTGCGCAAGGATTTCATGGTGGACAGCTACCAGGTGTGGGAAGCACGGGCGGCAGGCGCGGACTGCATCCTGCTGATCGCCGCCGCCCTGGATGATGCGCAGATGCGCGAGTTCGCCGACCTCGCCCATCGGCTCGGCATGGACGTGCTGGTGGAGGTACACGATCGCGCCGAGTTGTCCCGTGCGCACGTGATGCGGGTGCCGCTCATCGGCATCAACAATCGCGACCTGCGGCGCTTCAAGACCGACCTCAATACCACGCTGAACCTGCTGCGGGACGTCATGTACGATCGCACGCTGGTCACCGAAAGCGGGATCCACTCGGCCGAGGACGTGGCGCTCATGCGCCGCAACAGCGTCAATGCCTTCCTGGTGGGGGAAGCGTTCATGGCCGCCCCGGACCCGGGTGCACGGCTGCGCGAGCTGTTCGGCCTCTAAGACCTCGACAGCGCGGTGGCCGCCCCGGCCGGCCGGCTTACCAGATGGCGTCGATGGACAGCAGTGCCCGCGGCGCGCCGCCGGGGTCGGGGGAGCGATGGATGGCGCCGAGGTGCTCGTTGCCCGGCCAGGCGGCGCCCTTCAGCAGCACGATGTCGAAGGCGTCGGCCTCGCACCAGTTCGCCCCGGCCGGCTGGGCGGGCAGTCGGCGCCGGTCGTAGCGCTGGTCGTCCAGCCACTGGGTGCCCGGGCCGCGATAGGTGCACAGCAGGCGCAGGCCCACTCGGTCGGTGTGAAAGCGCGGGCACATGGCACGGGACAAGCCCACCAGGCGCAGACCAAGGCGGGGGCAGCCGGTCAGATCGTGCAGCAGGCCGGCAAGGAAAGCCGCGTCGGCGCTCAGGATTCGGCGAGCCTGGCCCTCGGGCAGCGGCAGGTCCGGGAACGGATCCC
>CAYGQN010000393.1:0-4120 GCA_964351795.1 uncultured Gammaproteobacteria bacterium | reverse complement strand
AACCACACCTGTTCGCCCCGCACGAACAGCTCCACGCCGAACAGGCCGTAACCACCCAGCGCATCGGTGACCGCCCGGGCCACCGCCTGGCTCGCCGCCAGGGCGGCGGGCGTCATCGCCTGGGGCTGCCAGGATTCGCGGTAGTCCCCGTCCACCTGCAGGTGCCCCACCGGCTCGCAGAAACTGGTGCCGCCGGCATGGCGCACCGTCAGCAGCGTGATTTCGTAATCGAAGGTGATCATGCCCTCGACGATGACGCGGGCGCGATCCGTCCGGCCGCCACGGCGCGCGTACTCCCAGGCGGCGCCGGCCTCGGCCGCATCGCGCACCGTCATCTGCCCCTTGCCCGATGAACTCATCACCGGCTTGACGATGCAGGGCAGGCCGATCGCGGCGATCGCCTCGCGGCACTCGGCCTCGCTGCCGGCAAAGCGGTAGGGCGAGGTGGGCAGGCCGAGTTCCTCCGCGGCCAGGCGCCGGATCCCCTCGCGGTCCATGGTCAGGCGGGTCGCGCGGGCCGTGGGCACCACGTTGAAGCCCTCCGCCTCCAGCGCTTCCAGCAGGTCGGTGGCGATGGCCTCGACCTCCGGCACGATGAGCGCCGGCCGCTCGCGCATCACCACTGCCCGCAGCGCCTCGATGGCGACCTCCTTGCCGAGCTCACCGCTACCGAGCAGCATCAGCCGCAGGGCGCTGTCAGTCAGGGGGGTTCCGAACTGCGGCAAGTGCGTGTCTCCTCGGTGCGGCGCGCCGGCGGCGCCTCAGTGGCTGCTGCCGATACCCAGTGCCTGCGCCTGCCGGCCGAGCAGCGCCGGCGCGGTGCGGCCCAGCAGGACTCGGGCGGCGAATTCCCGCCGCGGCGGGTAGTGCCTGCGCAGGCGGTCGAACAGTGCGCCGCGGTCGGGCTCCGGCAGCCCCTGCCCCGGCCACAGGGCGACGGCATCGCGGCGCACATCATAGCAGTCGAGGATCAGCTGCTGCAGCCGCTCGTCATCGCTCCGACCGGCGGCGGCCAGGGGCGCCGGCACCGGCAGCAGGTGGTCCAGGTTGGCCGCCGGCCACTCGCAGTCCAGGCCCTGCCAGCGCGCCAGCGCCCGGTAGATCATGGCCGTTCCCCGCGCCCGCGCGTCCAGGGAATAACCGGCGATATGCGGCGTACCGATGGCGACGGCGCGCAACAGGTCGGCGTCGATGGCCGGCTCCCCGGCCCAGCAGTCCACCACCACGTCGAGCGGCGGGCCCGCGGCGAGGCGCGCCTTGAGCGCCTGCTCGTCCACCACGGTGCCGCGGGCGGCGTTGACCAGGCAGGCGCCCGGGCGCAGGGCAGCGATGGCATCGGCGTCGATGAGCCCTGCCGTCGGGTGCGGACCGCTACCGTTCAGCGGTACATGCACCGACACGACGTCGCAGGCCAGGGCCTCGGCCAGGCTGTGGGGGGCCAGGGCAGGGTCCGTCGCCGCCAGCGGCGGATCATTGCGGCAGACACGCAGGCCGAGGGCGGCCGCCCGTGCGGCGAGCGCGCTGCCGACATTGCCGCAGCCGATGATCCCGAGCGACAGGCCCGTCAGCGGCCGGCCGGCCAGGCCGGCGTGGACCGCCATGGCACTGAGCACGTACTCGGCCACGGCCACCGCATTGCTGCCGGCGGCGTCCGCCACGGTGATCCCCTGCGCGGCGAGCCAGGGCAGGTCCAGGTGTTCGGTACCGGCCGTGGCGGTGGCCACGAAGCGCACGTTGGAACCCGCCAGCAGTGCCGCATCGACGCGGGTCACCGAGCGCACCAGCAGGGCATCGCAGTTGCGCACGTCCGCGGGCCGCCACCGCCGCCCGGGCAACAGGCGCAGCTCGCCGAAACGGCTGAACAGCGGTTCAACGAAAGGGATGTTCGGGTCGGCCAGCAGCCTCAGCATCGCCGCCCAGGTACAAGGCCGAGCCGCGCCCGCTCAGGGACGCTCGTCGGCCTCGGCACCTTCCTTCTGCACCGGCATGAAGTCCTCGCGGGAGATACCCACCGCCAGGGCCGCGGTGCTGGCGACATAGATGGACGAGTAGGTACCCACGAAGATACCCACCAGCAGGGTGGTGGCGAAGGGGTGGATGAGTTCGCCACCGAGGAAGAACAGCGCCAGCAGCACCAGGATGGTCGTGCCGGAAGTCATGATGGTGCGCGACAGGGTGTCGTTGATGGCGGTGTTGATGACCTCCACCGGCTCGGCCCGGCGCATCTTGCGGAAGTTCTCGCGGATGCGATCGAACACCACGATGGTGTCGTTCAGGGAGTAACCGATGACCGCCAGCACGGCCGCCACCACCGGCAGATCGAACTCCATGTTGATGATGGACAGCACGCCGAGCGTGATGGTCACATCGTGCACCAGGGCCGCCACGGCACCCACCGAGAAGCCCTTGTTGAAGCGGAAGAACACGTAGATGAAGATGCCGATGAGCGCGTACAGCACGGCCAGGCCGCCCTGCTCGGTAAGCTGCTCGCCCACCTGCGGACCAACAAATTCCACCCGCCGCATGCTGGCACCCGGCAGGGCCTGCAGCACGCGCGAACTGGTGTCGGCGCTGGTCTCGCCCTCGCGCGGGGCGATGCGCACGAGGACATCGCGGGCGGTGCCGAAGTGCTGCACCACGGCGTCTCCGAAGCCGGCCGCGGTCAGGTCGCTGCGAACACCGTCGAGATTGGCGTCCTCGTCGTAGCCGAGCTCGATCAGCGTGCCGCCGGTGAAGTCGATGCCGAAATTGAAGCCGTTGACGACGATGGTGCCCACCGAGGCGATCATCAGGATCGCCGATACCACGAAGGCGATGCCGCGCTTGCCGAGGAAGTCGAAAGAGGTTTTTGCGAACAGTTCCATGGTGCCCGGACCCCGCGGCTCAGATGGCCAGCTTCTGCAGGCGGCGACCGCCGTGAAAGAGATTGACCAGCGCACGGGTACCCATGATGGCCGTGAACATGGACGTGACGATGCCGAGCGACAGCGTGACCGCGAAACCCTTGATGGGCCCCGTGCCGACGCTGACCAGCACGATCGCCGCGATGAGCGTGGTGATGTTGGCTTCGAGAATGGTGGAGAAGGCCCGCGCATAGCCGGAATGAATGGCCGCCTGCGGTGTCATGCCGTTGCGCAGCTCTTCGCGGATGCGCTCGAAGATGAGCACGTTGGCGTCCACCGCCATTCCCACCGTGAGCACGATGCCGGCGATGCCGGGCAGCGTCAGCGTGGCCTGCAGCAGCGACAGCAGCGCCACCAGCAGCATCAGGTTGGCCGTGAGCGCGACCCCGGCGATGATGCCGAACAGCCGGTAGTACAACGCCATGAACACCAGTACCACCAGGAAGCCGACCTGCACCGAGGTGAAGCCCTTCTGGATGTTCTCGCGGCCGAGGCTGGGGCCGACGGTGCGCTCCTCGACAATCTCGATGGGCGCGGCCAGGGCGCCGGCGCGCAGCAGCAGGGCCAGGTTGCGGGCCTCGTCGGTGCTGTCCAGGCCGGTGATCTGGAAGCGCTTGGACAGCTGCTCGCGGATGGTCGCGATGTTGATGACTTCCTCGATGGTCCGCTTGACCTTCACGAACTCGCCGTCGCGTTCCTCGGTGATGGTCTTGTTCTCGATGAACACCACCGCCATCGGCCGGCCGACCTGGTCGGCCGTCTCGCGCGAGAACTTGCGGGCGCCCTTGCCGTCCAGGGTGATGAACACTGCCGGCGTGCCGGACTGCTGCTCGATGCCCGAGGCGGCGTCGATGATGGAATCACCGGTGAGCATGACGTCCTTGGACAGCAGCACCGCGTCGCCCTCGCGGGTGCGATACAGCTGCGAGCGCACCGACACGCGCCCGTCCAGGGCATCGTTCACATCGCCCTCGGTATCGACCATGCGGAACTCCAGCGTGGCCGTGGCACCGAGGATTTCCTTGGCCCGGGCGGTGTCCTGCACGCCCGGCAGCTGCACCACGATGCGGGTCTCGCCCTGCTGCTGGATGATGGGCTCGGCCACGCCGAGCTCGTTCACGCGGTTGCGCAGGGTGGTGATGTTCTGCTGCAGGGCGAAGCGGCGGATCTCGCGCAGGGCGTCCTCGCGGATGCCGGCCTTCAGATCAGTGGCATCG
>CAYGQN010000392.1:0-4122 GCA_964351795.1 uncultured Gammaproteobacteria bacterium | reverse complement strand
TCGGCGTCCTGGACGTCGGCATCCACGAACAGGTACTCGATGCCGCCCGCAGCGCTGGCGGCGTCGATCACGCGGTCGACCACCAGTACGCTGGCCATGTGCCGCTGCGCCGGCTGCTCGGCGAGCACGCTCACCGGATCACCCACGGCGTAGCGGCCCATGGTTTCCACCGGCAGCACCAGCTCCACGTGCAGCGGGCGGATGCGGGCGATCTTCAGCACCGGCTGATCACGGACGAACTCGCCGGCGGCCACCAGCCGATCGGTGATGATGCCGTCGAAGGGCGCCCGCACCTCGCGCAGGGCCAGCATCGAGCGGGCGCGGTCTCGCTCCAGTCGGGCCAGGCGCTGGTTCTGGCGGGCCTTGGCGAGTTCCCCCGCGGCCACCAGGGCCTGCGTCTCGGCCTGCTCCAGGACCTCGGTGGGCACCGCGCCCTGGCGCTGCATCTCGCGGGCCCGCTCGTGACGTCGGCGCAGGTTGGCCAGTTGCGCCTCGGCGGCGCGGATTTCGCCGGTGAAGTCCGCCGCCGCCTCGGCCAGTGCCAGGTTGGCGCGTTCCATGGAGCTCTCCAGGCGCAGCAATACATCCCCCTCGGCCACGCTCTGCGCGCGCTCCACCTGCACTTCGGCCACGATGCCCGCCGCCGGCGCACCCAGGGCCACCTCGCGGGAGGGCTGGATGAAACACGAGAACGCGTGCTCTGAGGAGGCGTCGATTTCCGGCGCCGCAAGCGCAGCCGGAACACTGGCGTGCAGTGCGACGACGATTAGCAGGGCCTTGTCGTACATGAGTGCTTCCTTTCCTATCAACGGGCTGCCTGCGCCAGGAACAGGCGGCTGACGGCACTGTAGCCGCGGGCGAGCAGGGTTTCGGGTGGATGTTCGATGCGGGCCAGTGCGCGGCTGCCCACCAGGCTGAAGGCCGGCGGCCGGGCAAAGCGCAGGTCGGCGCGGAACACGCTCTGCAGCGGCTCCAGGCCCTCTTCGCTCTCGGGGTCGACCGGGATCACTCCGCCGCCGGCAGTCCCGAGCGCCGGGTGCGGCAGGCTGACCAGGGCTGCCGGCAGAACGCGATCGAGGCTGACCGGCAGGGCGCCTGCAGGCGCTTGCAGTGGCAGGACCCGGATGCTGCGTATGCCGTCGCTGATGCGTTGCAGGGCCGGCTCGTCCAGCACGGCCCGCGCCACGATCCGGCCCGGGGCCACGACGTACGCCAGTGCCTCCCCACGCCCGACATGCCGGCCCTGCAGGTCGGCGGCCGCCGCCGGCCAGAACCGGCCGGCCGTGGCAGCACGCAGCTGCAGTGCATCGCGCTGGCCGATGCGCTCCTGCAATTCCCCACGGGCCGCGCGCAGTGCTTCATCGTGCAGGCCGACCGCCACGGGATCGCGGGTGCCGGCACTCACGCGGCCGGCCTCCAGCGCGCTGACCCGGGCCCGCAGCACCGCGATGTCGCGGTCGAGCGCCGGATCATCGAGGCGCAGCAGCGGCTGGCCGCTGGCTACCTGCGCCCCGGGCCTCACCAGCACCGCGGTGATGAAGCCTGCGACCGGCGCGCGCACGGCGGCGTCCTCTTCCACCGCCAGCACCGCCGGCACCACGCTGGCCCGCGGCAGTGGCAGCAGCCCCAGCACGCCCACGCCCAGCAGCAGCAACAGCGCCAGGCGCAGGCGTACCGCCCGCGAGCACTCGTGCTGCCTGGCGGCCGCATCCAGGCGCAGCAGGCCCGTCACGGCCGGGCGCAGCACCTGGGCGAGCAACAGCCACAGGGCCAGCGCAACACCGACAATGAAGAACCGGCCCGCCAGCAGCCACACGATGCCGGCCATCACCAGCACGCGGTACAGCATCGAGCTGATGCCGAACCAGGCCAGGTGCAGGGCTTCCATGCGGCTGCCGGGCGGGTTGCCCCGCGGCGGCAGACCGAACAGCAGCCCTTGCACCCGGTCAACCAGCCAGGTGCGCGAGCGCTGGAACAGGTTCGGTATCTGCAGCCAGTCGCTGAGGACGTAGTAGCCGTCGAAGCGCAGCAGCGGGTTGCCGTTGAACAGCAGCGTTGACACGCCGCCCACGGCCGCGACCTGCCAGGCCAGGGTGCGCACGGTGCCGGGCTCGACAAGCAGCCACAGCAGCAGGGCCAGCGCGGCCACCACCAACTCCACGATGATGCCTGCCGCGGCCACGATCATCCGCGCGTGGCGCTCCGGGAACAGGGTCGAGGCCGAGGCATCGCAATACGGCACCGGGAAGAACACCAGCAGCATCACGCCAAGCTCGTGGACCTCACCGCCCCAACGGCGCACCGCGAGCGCATGCGCGAACTCGTGCAGGCTCTTCAGCAGCAGGTAGGCCAGGGCGAAACCGAGCAGGCTGCCGGCGGCAAGCACGCGGTCCAGCGGCGCTGCCATCAGCGCCGCGGCGTTGACCGCGGCGGCCAGGGCACCGGCCAGGATCATCACGCCGGCCACAGCGGCACCGGCCCGGCTGAACAGCCAACGCCCGAGAGGGTCCGCACGCGCCAGCAGGGGCGTGGGATCGAACAGGGGCAGACGGATGGCGAGCGGGTTGAACGCCCGCGCGCCGGTGCCGTTGCTGCGCCACGCCGCGGCGATCCGCTCCAGCGCGGCCAGGGCCGGGCCGGGTCCGCTCGCCTGCAGCAGCCCCGCGGCGTGAAGGCGCGCCAGCGTCGTCAGGAATTCGGTACCACCGCTGTCCCCGGGGGCCAGGCCACAGGCCCGGCGGCAGTCGGCCACGCTCACGCCGTGGTCCCGCGACATCGTGACCAGTGGTCCCAGCCGTTCGGCGATCCGCCAGCTGCCGCTGTTGAGATGGTCGCCAAGCACCCAGGACGCGGCACCGCGAAACCGCTGGCGCGACACGCTCACGTCGGGCACCAGTCGCAGCACCAGCGGGTCGAGCTGCTCGACCAACTTCGCCATGGCATCGGTCTGCTGGCCGGCGGCGCTCATCCGAACCAGCTCCACCATTGCAGGCGCAGCCAGTCGGTGAGCTTACGCGTCCAGATGGCCGCCAGTGGCCGCTCGTCGATGTGCACCTTCGCCACGCCGCGCATACCGGGGTGCAGGGGCGGATGCCCGCCGGTGATCCGGGCTTCGGCCCGGAACCAGTTGCCGCCTTCGCGAACCCCGGACACCGGGGTCACCAGCGTGACCTCGAAGTCCAGCGATTCGGCCGGAAATGCCGTCAGGGTGACGCGGCCGTGCTGGCCTGCCTGCACTTCGTGCACGCGGCTCTCGGGCAGGTCCAGAACCAGGCGGTAATCATCCCCGGGCACGATCTCGAACAACACTTCGCCCTCGCTGACCGGCGCCCCGAGGCGCTGGCTGTGGTCGCCACTGACCACAAGGCCGGCGAACGGCGCCGTCAGCTGGCGCTGGCCAAGCTGGTAGTCCACGAATGCCAGTTCGGCCTCGGCAGCCTGTGCCTGGGCTTCCAGCACGCGCGTACGGGCCCTGTCCCGGACGGCCAGCGCACCCTGCAGCTCCTTGCGCAGGCGCGCCCGCTCAGCCAGCCATTTCAGGCGTTCCATTTGCAGCGTCTCGCCAGCCAGCACGGCCAGCGTTGCGTCCGCCTCGACCTGGTCGCCTGCAACGGCATGCACGGCGTCGAGGTAGCCATCCCGGGGCGCGACGATCGCCCGCTGCACCGTCCCCGCCACCGCCGCCCTGGCCTTCACGCTGCTGGTACCCGGCACCAGCAAACTCGCTACCAGTAACGTGACAAGCCCGAGCAGGGTCGCCTTGCGCAGCGGGTGTGCAGTGCCCAGCCAGCGCTGCAATGCGATGGCGCTGCGCTGCGCCAGCGACGCATCCGCCCGCCAGGCGAAGGCCAGCAGCGGCGCGGCGACACGGGCCAGGGATTCCGCCTCGGCGATGAAGGCCGGGCCATTGTCACGCTCCGGGTCCCGCTCCAGCACGAGTACCGCCTGGTGGCTCCCGTTGGCCATCGGCACCACCACGACCGGCGCCTGCTGCGCCGGCGCAACGGGCCCCAGGCGGCTCGCCTGCACCGCCTTGCCGGCCAGGGTGGTATCGGCGTCGAGCGCCGCCTGTGCGGCCTCGACCAGGCGGCGGGCCGCGTGGATGCGCGCACGGACGCGGCC
>CAYGQN010000391.1:464-4132 GCA_964351795.1 uncultured Gammaproteobacteria bacterium | reverse complement strand
CGCTGGGTGTCGCCGCCACCGTTGCTGCTGCACAGCCTGTTGCTGCGCCACCTGCGTGACAGCGGCGCGCTGGCCGAGGTCGGCAGCGCCGTCAACGGCGCCGACCGGCAGCTGGCGCTGGACCTGCGCGCCTTCGAACTGCGCGAACAGGCAGAGGCGCTGGAGGCGGTGGTCCAGGTGGAGGCCCGCCTGTACAACACCGCACCGTCACGCCTGCTGGCGCGGCAGCTGTTCACTCACCGCGTGCCGGCCCCGGCCACCGGCGGCAGCCTCGTGCTGGACAGCTTCGAGCAGGCTTTGGCGGCGCTGCTCACCGACCTCGACGCCTGGCTGCTGGCGCAGTCACCGCCGGGCTGACGCCAACGGCAACACGCCCGCCGGTGTGTCGGCCAGGCAGCGACATCGGCCTCGACAAGGCCGCAGAAGCCCCGGTGCATCTGCCCGACCACCGGGCAGTCGCCGGCGCCGGCGCCCTTACTCCCCCGGCGCCGCCGGCGCGCGCGACTGCCACAGGAAGTACACCACCGGCAGCACCAGCAGGGCCAGCACCGTCACGCTGACCATGCCGCCCACCATGGGCGCGGCTATGCGGCGCGTGACCTCGGCGCCGGTGCCGCCGCCGAGCATGATCGGCAGCAGCCCGGCGATGGTGGAGGCCACGGTCATGACGACCGGCCGCGCCCGCAGCGCGGCACCATCGATAACGGCCTCGCGCAGTTGCTCGCGGGCCAGTGGCCCGGCAGCGTCCTGGCCGCGCTCGGTGACCGCCTGGCGCAGGTACACCAGCATCAGCACCCCCACCTCCACGGCCACGCCGGCCAGCGCGATCATCCCGGCGCCGACCGCCACCGACTGGTTGTAGCCCAGCAGGTACAGCAGCCAGTAGCTGCCGCTGAGCGCCAGCGGCAGGGTGCCCATGATGATCAGCACGCTCATCCAGTTGCGAAAATGCATGTACAGCAGCAGCACGATGATGCTGAGCGCCAGCGGCACCGCCACGCGCAGCCGCTCGGCGGCCCGCTGCATGTAGGCATACTGGCCGGACCAGTCGATGGAATACCCCGGCGGCAGCTGCACGCCTTCGCGCACGGCGCGCTGGGCGGCGCGCACGTAACCGCCGATGTCCGAGCCGCTCACGTCGACATAGGTCCAGCCGTTCAGGCGCGCGTTCTCGGTACGGATCACACCCGGGCCGGTTTCCACCGTGATATCGGCCACGGCCGCAAGCGGGATCTCCTCGCCGCCGGGGGTGATCACCAGCAGCGCGCGGAGATCCGCCAGGGACTCACGCAGCTCGCGCGGATAGCGCAGGTTGATGGAATAGCGCTCGCGGCCCTCCACGCTCTGGCCCACGCTCATGCCGCCGATGGCCGAGCGCACGATGTCGTGCACGTCGGCGATGTTCAGGCCGAAGCGCGCCGCCGCCTGGCGCTGCACATCGATGGTGACGTAGCGCCCCCCGGTCACGCGCTCGGCATACACCGAGGCGGTGCCGGGCAGGGCCCGCAGCACCTGCTCGATCTCCTCGCCCAGGCGCGCGATGACGTCCAGGTCCGGCCCCGCCACCTTCACGCCCACCGGGGTCTTGATGCCGGTGGCCAGCATGTCGATGCGGTTGCGGATGGGCATGGTCCAGGTGTTGGTGAGGCTGGGGATGTTCACCTTCGCGTCGAGCTCGGCGCGGATGTCGTCCATGCTCACACCCGGGCGCCACTGGCTGCGCGGCTTCAGGCGGATGGTGGTCTCGATCATGGTCAAGGGCGCCGGGTCGGTGGCCGTGTCGGCACGGCCGGCCTTGGCGTACACCGTGTCCACCTCCGGCACCGAGCGGATGAGGCGGTTGGTCTGGCCCAGCAGTTCGGCCATCTTGCCGGCCGAGATAGCCGGAAAGGCGCTGGGCATGTACAGCAGGTCGCCCTCGTCCAGTTCCGGCATGAACTCGCTGCCCAGCCGCGAATAGGGAATGGCGGTGCTGGCCACCACCAGCGCTACCAGCAGCAGCGTTGACAGCGGAAAGCGCAGCGCCGCGTCCAGCACCGGCCGGTACACCGCCATCAGCAGCCGGTTCAGCGGGTTGCTGCGCTCGCTGCGGATCCGCCCGCGCACCAGCAGGCCCATCAGCACCGGCACCACCGTAATGGCCACCAGTGCCGCCCCCGCCATGGCCCAGGTCTTGGTGAAGGCCAGCGGGCGGAACAGGCGGCCCTCCTGGGCCTCCAGCACGAAGATGGGCAGGAAGCTCAGCGCAATGATGAGCAGCGAGAAGAACAGGGCCGGGCCGACCTCGCAGGCGGCGTCGGCCACCAGGCGCCAGCGGCGCCCCGGGTCGATGTCATCGCCGGCGCGGGCGAGATGGCGATGATAGTTCTCCACCATGACGATGCTGGCATCAACCATCGCACCGATGGCGATGGCAATCCCGCCCAGCGACATGATGTTGGCATTGATGCCCTGCAGGCGCATCACGATGAAGGCCAGCAGTATCCCCAGCGGCAGGCTGATGATCACTACCAGCGATGAGCGCAGGTGCAGAAGGAACAGCACGCACACCAGCGCCACCACCGCGAACTCCTGCACCAGCTTGCCGCTGAGGGCGTGCACGGCGCGGTCGATGAGCGCCGAGCGGTCGTAAGTGGTGACGATTTCCACCCCCTCGGGCAGGCTGTCGGCCAGCTGCACCAGGCGCTCGCGCACCCGTGCGATGGTGGCCCGGGCGTTGCCGCCGAAGCGCATGATCACCACGCCGCCCACGGCCTCACCCTCGCCGTTCAGCTCGCCGATGCCGCGGCGCAGGTCCGGGCCGATGCGCACCTCGGCCACGTCGCGCAGCAGCACCGGCACGCCCTCGGGCGTGGTCTTCAGCGGGATGCTCTCAAGGTCCGCCAGCGAAGCCACGTAGCCGGTGGCGCGGATCATGTACTCGGCCTCGGCCATCTCGATCACACGGCCGCCGGTTTCCATGTTGCCCTGGCTGATGGCGTCGCGTACCCGCGTGAGCGGGATGTCATGGGCACGCAGGCGATCCGGGTCCACCACCACCTGGTACTGGCGCACCATGCCGCCGATGGCCGCCACCTCGGCCACGCCCTGCACAGTCTGCAACTCGAAGCGCAGGAACCAGTCCTGCAGGGCCCGCAGCTCGCCCAGGTCATGGCGGCCACTGCGGTCCACCAGCGCATACTGGTACACCCAGCCCACACCGGTCGCGTCCGGGCCAAGCGCCGGTCGGGCGCCGGCCGGCAGCGTGGGCGCCACCTGGCTGAGGTATTCCAGCACGCGCGAGCGGGCCCAGTACAGGTCGGTGCCATCCTCGAACAACACGTACACGTAGGAATCGTTGAAGAACGAATACCCGCGCACCGTCACCGCCCCGGGCACCGCCAGCAGCGCGGTGGTGAGCGGGTAGGTCACCTGGTCTTCCACCACCTGCGGTGCCTGGCCGGGGTAGGTGGTCTTGACGATCACCTGCACGTCGGAGAGATCCGGAATGGCATCCAGCGGCGTGTTCAGCATCGACCACAGGCCCCAGCCACCGGTGAGCAGCGCCACCATCAGCACCAGCGTGCGGTTGCGAACCGACCAGCGGATGAGGGCTTCAATCATGCGCGTGCCCCGGCGCGGCCTCGACGGGCGTTGCCTCGGCGGGTGCCGGCGTACCGGTCAGCGCC
>CAYGQN010000391.1:0-454 GCA_964351795.1 uncultured Gammaproteobacteria bacterium | reverse complement strand
CTCGGCGGATGTTGCCTCGCCGGGCGTTGCCTCGCCGGGCGTTGCCTCGCCGGGCGTTGCCTCGCCGGGCGTTGCCTCGACGGGCGTTGCCTCGACGGGCGTTGCCTCAGCGGATGTTGCCTCGACGGGCGTTGCCTCGCCGGGCGTTGCCTCGGCGGGTGCCGGCGTACCGGTCAGCGCCAGCGGGCGCGGCGCCTCGCTGGCCAGGCGCAGCAGGCTGGCATCCATGCTCGCCTCGGAGTCGATAAGGAACTGCGCCGACACCACGACCTGCTCGCCCTCGGCGAGGCCCTGCAGAATCTCCACCCGCCCGTCGCTCTCCAGGCCGGTCACCACCTGCGCCGGGCGGAACCGCCCCTCGCCAAGCGCCAGGATCACGCGCTCCTGCTCACCCGTGCGGATCACCGCCTCGCGCGGCACCGAGAGCACGTTCTCGCGCGCGTCCACCGTGATC
>CAYGQN010000390.1:0-4137 GCA_964351795.1 uncultured Gammaproteobacteria bacterium | reverse complement strand
CAGGTGTCCGTGTCGTCGTCAGCCTCGTCATCGGCCAGGGCATCCGCCGCCGGCGCCCCCGCGCCGGGCAGCCCCCGATCGCGTACCCACAGGTCCCGCTGCGGGAAGGGAATCTCGACCCCGGCTTCACGGAACGCCTTGACGATGGCCTTGCGCAGATCACTGGCGACGAACACACGCTCCTCGATGTTGGCCAGGAAGAAGCGCAACTCGAAGTCCAGGGAGCTGTCGCCGAAACCGCGCAACAGCACCCGGGGCAGCGGCCAGCGCTGGATGAGCGGATGCGCGCCCGCGCAATCCAGCAACACGCGCTCGACCAGGTCGATATCCGAGGCATAGGCCACCCCGACCGCGAGGTCGACGCGGCCGAGCTTGGACTTGTGCGTCCAGTTCACCACCGACTGCTGCAGCAGGTCGGCGTTGGGAATGATCACGTCGGCGCGATTGAAGGTCTCGATTCTGGTGGAACGCACGTTGACCTTGCGCACCGTGCCCTCCACCGCGCCCACGATCACCCAGTCACCGATCTTGATAGGGCGTTCGATAAGCAGGATCAGCCCCGACACGAAGTTGTTGACGATGTTCTGCAGGCCGAAACCGATGCCAACCGAGAGCGCACCGGCAATCAGCGCGAGCTTGGTCAGGTCCAGGCCCATGACCGACACGCCGACAATGGCCGCCAGCGTCAGGCCGACGTAACCCAGGCCCGAGGTGATGGCCGTGCGCACGCCGATGTCCAGCCTGGTGCGGGGCAGCAGCCGGCGCTCCAGCAGACCCTGGACCAGGCGCGTGCCCAGCCACACCACCAGGAACGCCGCCGTGGCGAGCACAAGATCGGCCGGCACTACGGTGTAGGAGCCGATGGCGATCCCCTCGGAAGCGCTGTCAAGCCATTCGAACACCAGCCGCGGCGGCGTGCCCCACAGCCACAGCATGCTGAGCAGGCCGCCGGCGATCACCGCGATGTCCAGCAGCAGCGACAGCCAGAAGCTCAGCGAGCGCGCCAGTGTCTCCGGCATCTTCAGGCGCTGGCGCAGGCGGGCACCGATGCCGGAGTCGGCGTCGAACAACAGCGTCAGGGATTCACGCAGCAGCACATGCAGGCTGAGGAAACCGACCAGCATGGCCAGCGTCTGCAGGGTGGTATGCAGCACGGTGGCGGCAAGCTGGTGATAGCCACCGAGGTTCGCGAGCGGCGCGCCCACACCGACGATGAGTACCAGCGCCCGCAGCAGCGGCCAGAACAGGCGACCATCCTCGCCGACCTCCTCGTCGCCGGTCGTATCCGCCGTCGTTTCAGGGCGCGACCACAGCCCCGGGGACACGATGGAGGCCAGCGCCAGGCCGGCGCCGAAGTTGATGATAGTGCCGTATACCGCGAGGAGCTCGGGCGGGCGCCCGGCCATGTTGACCATGTCACCGAGGGCGAGGTGCACGGCCTCGATGGCAATCAGGGCATGCGCGCGTACACCCATCGCCCGCGCCTCCTCGGCGCCTACCGGCACCACCCGCCAGGCCGGCAGCATGGGCGAGAGCGCGGCGCGGATGAAGCCCGCGCCGAGCAGGTAGACCAGCACGGCCTGGATGAGCCCCAGCGGTTGCTGCAGGTCCATGCCAAGCGCACTGAGCAGGTAGTAGTTCCACACCACCAGCAACAGCACGATGAACACCAGGGCCGGCACGAAGCCACGCGTGAACGCCACCACCAGGGCCGCGAGCAGCCGCCGCGCATAGCCGGGCTCCGTGAGATCCGGGTTGCGCCCCCAGTTGGACAGGGCACGGCGCATGAGGCGGCCGGCCCACACGCTGAGCGCCACGAAGGCAAGCACCGGCAGCAGTACGATGAGCGGAAAGCGAAGGCCCTGCTCGCGCGGCACCGCCAGTATCACGTCGCGCGCCGCGTTGAGCTGCTTGAAGGCCTGCAGCCAGGTGTCGGGTCGCCAGGGGGCCGCCCCACGCACCAGCAGGTCGGACTTGAGCTTGGCCAGGCGCGCATCGCCGATGCGCGTGAGCGCGGTGTCGGCGCGGCGCAGCAGCAGCTGCGCGGACTTGACCCGGCTCTCGGCCTTGCCGAGAGCGGACTCCAGTTCCTTGCGCTGGCGGGCGAGTTCCCTGGATTCGGGCGGCTCACCCTCCGCCGGCGGCTCGCCGAGGGCCTGCAGCAGCTCGCGCACGCGCTCGACGTCTTCCTCGGCGCCGGCGAGTTCGCCGCGCGCTTCGCTGCGCAGGGCCTCGACCCGGTTGGCGAGATCGCGGGCGTCGGATTCGCTGACCAGGCGGGTGTCGATTTCCGCCTGCAGCGCGGTCATGTCCTGGTCCAGCTGCTGCAGCGGGGACGGGGCGGACGGGGCGGCTATCGGGACCGCCAGCAGCAACAGCACTGTCAGCAGGTATGCCGGCAATGACCGCAGCGGCGGCATGGAACTCAGCCCGCGAGCCTGTCGATGATGCGGAAGCCCGCCACCCAGGTGCCGATGGCCGAGCCGACGGTACTGGCCACGAAAATGAGCAGCGTCCTGGCGACGCGGTTGGAACGCCAGCCACGCCACTGCGTGGTATCGCTGCGCAGGGTGGAGAAATCGCCCACCGTCGGCTTGCGCAGCGCGGCCTCGGCGCCGGCGGTGACCACACCGGCACCGATGGTGGGATTGAGCGAGGTCAGCGGCGCCGCGACGAAGGCCGTCACCACCGTCAGCGGATGGCCACCGGCGATTGCGGCACCGAGTGCACACAGGACACCGTTGATCACGACCCAGTCCACCAGCAGCTGCATGCCGAGCTCCGCGCTGCGGCTGAAGCCGAGGCCGAAGCCGCCGAGCACCAGGGCCACGATGAGCCACGGCGCATAGCGCAGCCAGCGCTTGCGCGGTGGCAGGGTCTCCAGGGTGGTGATGGTCGCGGCTGGATCGTCGAAGCCCTCGGCGAGGTAGCGTGCCAGGCCCTTCAGATGGCCGGCACCCACCACGACCAGTACGCTGTTGGCATCCTCGCGATGGTCGAACTCGCTGCGCAGGCGGGCCGCCATGTAGCGGTCCCGCTCGTCGATGAGGGGTTGGTACAGCTCGGTCTGCGTGTCGGCGAACTCGGCAAAGGTGGATTCGAGCACGTCGCCATGCTTGAGGCGTTCGATTTCCTCCTCGGAGACCTCCTCGCGCGAGAGCACGCCGGCGAACAGTCCGCTGATGAGATAGAAACGCTTCCACCAGGGCACGGCGGCATACACGCGTCGCAGGGTCGTGCCGATCTCGCGGTCCACGAGCACCACCTCCTGGTGGGCGGCGCGGGCGACTTCCACCGCCGCTTTCATCTCGCCGCCGGGCTCCACGCCGAGCTGCTCGGCGATGCGGGTCTGGAAGGCCCCGAGCGCCAGGCTGGCCGTCACCATCGGCACCTTGCCTTCACGGATGACGCGGAAGAGATCCATGCGGGCCACCGAATCCGGGTCGGTGATGGCCTGGTAGCGGCTCGGGCACAGCTCCACGGCTACGGCGTCGTACTTGCTCTCGCCCAGCATGCGGCGGACGGTGTCGGCACTGGTGCGCGAGACATGGGCCGTCCCGAGCAGCGTGTAGTGATGGCCGGCAGCTTCGATCTCGACAACCGGTTGTTCGATTTCAGTCATGGTCGCTCGTGTTCATTGGCGGCCGGGGCCGGGAAGCCGGCGGGCCGATGGGGTTCGCCCTGTCGCCCGCCCGAGCGGCCGCTGGCAGGCGGCGGCCGGCGGAGGCGAGGGCCCGCGTAGCGCGGCCCCGGACAGGTCCGACATGGTAACGCGAGTCGGCCCCGGGCTGGCGGTCGCGCTGCCCGTTTCCGGGACCCCGTGGCCGGTAGTGCCCGCCAGAGAGGCCAGGGGAGCGAACAGATTCGCGCGGACAGCCTCGGGGCGCAGATTCCCGATTCGGGACAGGCATGGACGACCGGACCGGGGCCGAATGCGCAGGCAAATGCGGGAACGCAGGCAAATGCGGGACAGGCATGGATGCACACCCGGCAGGCAAATGCGGGACAGGCATGGATGCACACCCCGCCGCGACGGGCTGCGGGCCCCGCGCTGCGGTCAGTCGCGCCGGAACAGGAGCGAGACCTGCAGCACCAGGCCGTCGTAATCGATGCCGCCACGGCCGTTGCTGCGGTGCA
>CAYGQN010000389.1:0-4165 GCA_964351795.1 uncultured Gammaproteobacteria bacterium | reverse complement strand
GCGTTGAACCGGTTCGGTCGGGGCGGGCGGCTGCGCGCGGCCTTGTGGTCGCTGCCGCGGGCCCGGGCCACCTCAGGGCAGCATGTTCACCAGCACCGTCAGCAGCAGCAGGGCGGCGGCCGCGACGCCCAGCCAACGGCCGAGCCTGACATTGGCCCGGTGCTGCGCATCGAGGCGCGCCTGCAGGGCCTGCAGCCCGGCGTCGTCCAGCGAGTCGCAATGCGGGCAGGCGGTATCGGCCTGTGGGCGCAACAGGCTGCAGCGCTCGCAGCTGCGCAGGCGTTTGCGGTTGCGCTGATGGCCAAGCATGGCACCGAGTCCGGCCATGGGCGTCTCCCGTGCATCACCGGCCACCAGTTTGCCACGACTTGCGCGCCCGCTCAGTCGCGGCCGGCGCGCAGTGCCGCGCGCATGGCGGCGAAGCCGTTGTACACGCCGGCCGGCGGTGCCGGGCCCAGCAGGCTTGCGATGACAATCGCCACGCAGGACAGCCCGAAGCCGGGCACCAGTTCGTACAGGTCGAACCAGCCGCCCTCGAGCTGGCGCCAGACGATGATCGTCAGCCCGCCGGTGAGCACGCCGGCAATGGCGCCCTGGCGGTTCATGCGCGGCCAGTACAGGCTCAGCAGTACCGTGGGCCCGAGCGCCGCGCCAAGGCCGCCCCAGGCATAGGCCACGACATCAAGCACGCGGCTGTTCTCGTCCATGGCAAGGGTGGTGGCCACGATGGCCAGGATGACCACGCAGAACCGCCCGGCCCGCATGCGCTCGACCGGGTCCAGCGTGCTGCCGGTGACCAGCGGATAGATGTCCTCGGCCAGCGCCGAGGAACTCACCAGCAGTTGCGAATCCACTGTGCTCATGATGGCTGCCAGGATGGCGGCCAGCAGGAAGCCGGCGACCAGCGGGTGGAACAGTTGCTGCACCAGGGCCATGAAGACCTTCTCCGGGTCTGGCAGCTCCGTGCCCAGGGCGAAGATGCCGCACATGCCCATGAGCACGGCCGCCAGGTAGATGAACCCCGACCATGACACGCCGATGAGCGCGGCGCGGGGCACGTCATGGTGGGAGCGTATGGCCTTGAAGCGCGCCAGGATGTGCGGCTGGCCGAAATACGCCAGGCCCCAGCCCAGCAGGCTGGCGATGCCGAGCACGCCCAGCGGGCTGCCATCCATGCCGCGGAAGGGGTCCAGCAGCGAGGGGTTCAGCGCCACGAGGTGCTCGGCGAAGCCCGCGCCGCCGGGCGCAGCCAGCACCATCAAGGGCACAGCCACGAGCGCGGCGGTCATCAGTGCGCCCTGGAAGACGTCGGTCCACGATACCGCCAGGAAGCCGCCGAAGGCGGTGTAGAAGATGATGACCGTGGTGCCGATGAGCACCGCCGCGTGGTAGCCCAGGCCAAAGGTCGAGACGAACAGCTTGCCGCCGCCGATGAGCCCGGAGGCGACGTAGAACAGGAAGAACAGCAGGATGAAGCCGCTGGCCAGCACGCGCAGCCAGCGGCCGTGGTCCTCGAAGCGGCGCTGCAGGTACACAGGGATGGTGACCGCGTCGTCCAGCTGATGCGTGTAGATGCGCAGGCGCCGGGCCGTGACCAGCCAGTTCACCGCACCGCCGAGAAACAGCCCCAGTGCGATCCAGCCCGCCTCCACACCGGCCACGTAGGCGAAGCCGGGCAGGCCCAGCAGCATCCAGCCGCTCATGTCCGAGGCGCCGGCACTCAGGGCCGCCACCAGGGGCGAGAGCGCCCGCCCGCCGAGGAAGTAGTCGCTGGCATTGCGCGTGCGCCGCCACGCGGCAACACCGATGGCGAGCACGATCACAAGGTACACCGTGAAGGTGCTCCACAGGGCGAGCTTGGCGATCATCGCGGGCGGTATCGGCTTTGGGGGCGAGCGGGCAAGCGCTTACAATACCGGTTTGTCCGCAACACTCAATCCCGCCAGCCATGGCCCGCGCGAAACGGCGCCAGGAGATCAACCGATGAGCAGCAACTACCGTTCCCCCTGGATGACCGAGGAGCTCGACATCTTCCGCGCGGCCGTGCGCCGCTTCATCGAGCAGGAGTTCGTACCCCATGCAGAGCGCTGGAACAAGGACAAGCTCATCGACCGCGATGCCTGGAACAAGGCCGGGGAAATCGGCCTGCTCTGCCCCGATGTGCCGGAGGAATACGGCGGTGGCGGCGGCAACTTCGCCCATGACGTGGTCACCTTCGAGGAGCTCATGCGCGCGGGCATCACCAGCTTCGGCAATGCCGTGCACAGCATAGTCGCGCACTACCTGGTCGGTTATGCCAGCGAAGCACAGAAACAGCGCTGGCTGCCGGCGATGGCCAGCGGCGAGATGGTCGGCGCCATCGCCATGACCGAGCCGGCCGCGGGCTCCGACCTGCAGGGGATCCGCACCCGCGCCGTGCGCGAGGGCGACGAGTACGTGCTCAACGGCTCGAAAATCTTCATCACCAACGGCTACCACGCCGATCTCATCCTGGTGGTGGCCAAGACCGATCCGGCCCAGCGGGCGAAGGGGATCAGCCTCATCGCCGTGGAAACGAAGGACCTGCCCGGCTTCCAGGTCGGCCGCGTGCTCGAGAAGATCGGCCAGAAGGGCCAGGACACGGTCGAGCTGTTCTTCGACAACTGCCGCGTGCCGGCCGCCAACCTCATCGGCGCCGCCGAGGGCCAGGGTTTCGCGCAGCTGATGAACCAGCTGCCGCGCGAGCGCCTGATGCTCGGCGTGCTGGCGGTGGCGGCGATGGAGCGCGCGGTCGAGGTCACCGTGGACTACGCCAGGCAGCGGGAGGTGTTCGGCGGCAAGCTCATCGAGCTGCAGAACACCCGCTTCAAGCTGGCCGAGTGCCGCACCGAGGCCATGATCGGCCGCGTGTTCGTGGACTACTGCATCGAGCGACTGATCGCCGGCGACCTGGACACCGTCACGGCTTCCATGGCCAAGTACTGGACTACCGAGAAGCAGTTCAGCATCGCCAACGAGTGCCTGCAGCTGCACGGCGGCTATGGCTACATGCTGGAGTACCCGATTGCACACATGTTTGCCGACGCGCGGGTGCAGATGATCTACGGCGGCGCCAACGAGATCATGAAGGAACTCATCGCCCGCTCGCTCTAAATAGCTGATCGCAAATGTGCTACAAGTTGATAAAACAAGCCAAAACTATGGCGGAGGTACCGTAGTCCTCGATGTTTCACCGGAAGTCTGGAAGAACCGGGGGGCAAATTCGCGTAGGCGATTGCGTGCTTGAATTCGATCGAATTTTAAGCAGTTATGGATAGTGATCGATATTTGTGCTCCGCTATTTAGGGCCCGCGTTCAAGCCGTCGCCGGTGCCTGCCGCCACACAGGCATGAACACCAGTGTTGTTGCCAGGCAGTGCCCCAAGTGCGGCCACCAGCGGGAGCCGGCCGCTGCGGTGCCCGACTGGCAGTGCCCGGCCTGTGGCATTGCCTACCACAAGTACGAGGCCTGGCTCGCCCGCAATGCCTCGCCGCTGCGGCCGCCGCAGGCCGGTGATGCCGTGCCGCCGGCGCTGCTCGACGGCTCGGTGCTGGCGCTGGTGGCCAGCAACGTCATTGCCGTTGGCCTGGCGCTCGGGCAGCAGCATGGTCTGGAGGCCCTGATGCTGGTGTTCTGGGCACAGAGCGTCATCATCGGCCTGAGCAATGTCGTGCGCATGCTCAGCCTCGAGCGCTTCTCCACCGATGGCCTGACCATGAACGGCAAGGCGGTGGAGCCGGTGCCGGCGACCAAACGCCAGGTGGCCGGTTTCTTCCTCATTCATTACGGCATATTCCACGCCGTGTACTTCGTGTTCCTGGTGGTCGAGGGGGACGCCGGGGCGGTGGTGGATACCTGGTTCTGGGTTTGCGTGGCCGTGTTCGCGGTAAACCACGCCTGGTCGCTGCGCTATAACCGCGCGCTGGACGCCGCGGGCTGCCCGAACATCGGCACGCTGATGTTCACGCCCTACCTGCGCATCATCCCGATGCACCTGGTGCTGATCCTGGGCAAGCTGCTGCCCGGCTCGATGCCGAGCCTGCTGCTGTTCGGGCTGCTGAAGACCGGCGCGGATGTCGGCATGCACCTGGTGGAGCACCAGCGTCTGCGAAAGGTCGCCGGCGCCCGCCCCACCTCCCCGTAGGAG
>CAYGQN010000388.1:0-4166 GCA_964351795.1 uncultured Gammaproteobacteria bacterium | reverse complement strand
GCCGTCGATGCCATCAGGGCGTAGTCGTGCACCGGCCAGTGGATGGCCGGCACCGGGCCTCGGGCAGGCAGGCGCGGGCAGCGCCGGGCCAGGGTCACGTGGGCCCGGAAATCGCGGCATTCCGCGGGGATCCCCACCGCCTCGCCGGCCGCCTTCGGGTGGCCGCTCGGCAACCGGGAGCCGCTTTGCGCCGACCGGGCCACACACCACCGCCTACGAGGATCTCAACTATGGATGAGAACAAGAAAAAAGCGCTAGGAGCGGCGCTCACCCAGATTGAAAAGCAGTTCGGTTCCGGTTCAATCATGCGTATGGGTGATATCGGAGCGGTCAGGAAAGTCGATGTCATTTCCTCGGGCTCGCTGGCCCTGGACATCGCCCTGGGTACCGGCGGCCTGCCCCGCGGGCGCGTCGTTGAAATCTACGGCCCGGAAAGCTCGGGCAAGACCACCATCGCGCTGCAGGCCGTGGCCGAGGCCCAGAAGCTCGGCGGCACCGCCGCCTTCATCGACGCCGAGCATGCGCTGGATCCGGTCTACGCCGAGAAGCTGGGCGTGAACATGGACGACCTGCTGGTGTCGCAGCCCGACACCGGCGAACAGGCCCTGGAAATCTGCGACATGCTCGTGCGCTCCAGCGCCGTGGACCTGGTCGTGGTGGACTCGGTGGCCGCGCTCACGCCGAAGGCGGAAATCGAGGGCGAGATGGGCGACAGCCATGTCGGCCTGCATGCACGTCTGATGTCACAGGCCCTGCGCAAGCTCACCGGCAACATCAAGCGCTCGAACACCCTGGTCATCTTCATCAACCAGATCCGCATGAAAATCGGCGTCATGTTCGGCAGCCCCGAGACCACCACCGGCGGCAACGCCCTGAAGTTCTACGCCTCGGTGCGGCTCGACATCCGCCGGATCGGCTCGATCAAGCGCGGCGACGAGGTGGTGGGTAACGAGACCCGCGTGAAGGTGGTGAAGAACAAGGTCGCGCCGCCGTTCAAGCAGGCCAGTTTCGACATCCTCTACGGCGAGGGCGTGTCCCGCGAGGGCGAGATGATCGACCTCGGCGTTGACCTTGGCATCGTCGACAAGAGCGGCGCCTGGTACAGCTACAACGGTGATCGCATCGGCCAGGGCAAGGACAACGTCCGCAACTTCCTGAAGGAAAACCCGGCCATGGGGGCGCAGATCGAGGCCGCCATCCGTGCCCAGGCACTGCCCGACAACGTCGTCGCGCCGCCGCCGGAGGCCGATGCGGATGCCGCCGAGGAGATCGAGGCCTGAGCGAGGGTGAGGCCCCGGCCGATCCCTACGAGACGGCGGTCGGCCTGCTGGCACGGCGCGAGCACTCGCGTGCCGAACTGGCACGCAAGCTCGCTGCCCGTGGCCACGAGGCCGGCGTCATCGATGCCTGCCTGGACGAACTCGAGGCGGGCCGGGCGCTGAGCGACGAGCGTTTCGCCGAGAGCTTCGTGCGCAGCCGGGCCGGCCGTGGCCATGGGCCGGTGCGTATCCGCCAGGAACTGCGCCAGCGCGGGGTCGCGGACGGGCTCATCGGGCCCGCCCTGGCACAGCTGGAGGTGGACTGGTTCGAACTGGCGCGCGAGGTCCGCACCCGGCGTTTCGGCAGTGAGCCGCCGGCCGACCTGAAGGAGCGCGCCAGGCAGTACCGCTTCATGCAGTATCGTGGCTTCACCAATGACCAGATCCGGGCGGCCACCGGCGATGACTGAAGCCCACCGGGGCGCCCGGCGAGCCGGGCGCCCTTTTCCACAGCCATGACATTTGACGGGCAAGCACCAATGACCAAAACGCTGAGCAGCGCCGACATCCGCACGGCGTTCCTGGAGTTCTTCCGTGAACGCGGGCACGAGATCGTGCCGAGCAGCCCGCTGGTGCCGGGCAATGATCCCACGCTGCTGTTCACCAACGCCGGCATGGTGCAGTTCAAGGACGTCTTCCTCGGCCAGGAATCCCGCACCAACCCGCGCGCCGTTTCCAGCCAGCGTTGCGTGCGTGCCGGCGGCAAGCACAACGACCTCGAGAACGTCGGCTATACCGCCCGGCATCACACGTTCTTCGAGATGCTCGGCAACTTCAGCTTCGGGGACTACTTCAAGCGCGAGGCGATTGGCTACGCCTGGGAGTTCCTCACCGGCACGCTCGGCATTCCGGCGGAGAAACTCTGGGTCACGGTGTACCAGGACGATGACGAGGCAGCCGACATCTGGCTGCAGGAGCTGGGCGTGGATCCGGCGCGGTTCTCGCGCTGCGGTGAGGCCGACAACTTCTGGGCCATGGGCGACACCGGCCCCTGCGGCCCCTGCTCGGAAATCTTCTACGATCACGGCCCGGACGTGCCCGGCGGGCCGCCCGGCAGCCCCGACGCCGACGGCGATCGTTATGTGGAAATCTGGAACCTCGTGTTCATGCAGTTCGAGCGGGCCGCCGATGGCACGCTCACGCCCATGCGCCGGACCGGCATCGATACCGGCATGGGCCTGGAGCGCGTTGCCGCCGTGCTGCAGGGCGTGCACAGCAACTACGACACCGATACCTTCCGGGCGCTCATCGCGGCCGTGGCCGAGCTGGCCGGCGGTGGGCCGGATCTGGAGCGCGCCTCGCTGCAGGTCATTGCCGACCACATCCGCTCCTGCGCCTTCCTCATCGTCGACGGCGTACTGCCCGCCAACGAGGGCCGTGGCTACGTGCTGCGCCGGATCATCCGCCGGGCGGTGCGCCATGGCAGCAAGCTCGGTCTCGACGAGCCGTTCTTCCATCGCCTGGTCGCGCCGCTGGTGCAACAGATGGGCGAGGCCTACCCCGAGCTGGCGGCCGCGCAGGCCCAGGTGGAAAAGGCGCTGCGCCAGGAGGAGGTCCGTTTCGCCGAGACGCTGGCCCAGGGCCTGACGATTCTCGAGCGCGCCATCGCCGACATGCCCGGCACGCAGATTCCCGGCGCCACCGTGTTCCAGCTCTACGACACCTACGGCTTCCCGGTGGACCTGACCGCCGACATCGCGCGCGAGCGCGGCCTGAGCCTGGACATGGACGGCTTCGACAGCGCCATGCAGGGCCAGCGCGAGCGCGCCCGTGCCGCCAGCCATTTCGGTGGCGAGGCGGGCAGTGCCATCCCGGCAGAGGCGCTGGCGCCGTTCCAGTCGCGCTTTGAATTCACCGGCTACGAACGCCTGGATGGCAGTGCGACGGTGCTGGCGCTGTTTCGCGATGGCGAGCCCGTGGACTCGGTCAGCGCCGGCGAGCAGGCCGTGGTGCTGCTCGATCGCAGCCCCTTCTACGCCGAGTCCGGTGGCCAGGTGGGCGACAAGGGCCAGGTGCGCGGCGGCGGCGCGGTGTTCGAGGTGACGGACACACGCAAGCAGGCCGGCGTGCACCTGCAGGTCGGGGAGGTCAAGCTCGGCAGCCTGGCCGTGGGCGCCCGCGTGGACAGCACCGTCAGCCCGGGGCATCGCCAGCCCACCCGGCTCAACCATTCGGCCACGCACCTGATGCATGCCGCGCTGCGGCGGGTGCTGGGCGAGCACGTGCAGCAGAAGGGCTCGCTGGTCGGCCCGGAGCGCCTGCGCTTCGACTTCTCGCACAGCGAGCCGGTCACGGCTGCGGAGCTGGCCGCCATCGAAGACATGGTCAACGCCGAGATCCGGCGCAACGTCGCGGTGGAAACCGCCGTGATGCCCATCGAGCAGGCCATGGCCAGCGGCGCCCTGGCCCTGTTCGGCGAGAAGTACGACGCCGAGGTGCGGGTACTCGACATGGGCGGCTTCTCCATCGAGCTGTGCGGCGGCACGCACGTGGCCCGCACCGGTGACATCGGCCTGTTCCGGATTACCGCCGAGGGCGGTGTGGCTGCCGGCGTGCGCCGCATCGAGGCGGTCACGGGCGAGGCGGCGCTGCGCCTGGCGCGCGATGCCGAGGCCCGCCTGCGGCGCATCGCCGACGCGCTCAAGAGCAATGTCGAGGGCGTCGAGCAGCGCGTGCAGCAGACCATTGCGCGCAACCGCGACCTGGAGCGCGAGGTCGAGGCCCTGAAGTCCCGGCTCACCAGCGCCCAGGGTGATGACCTCGCCGGCAGCGCGCAGGATATCGACGGCGTGAAAGTGCTGGCGGCGCGCATGGATGGCGCCGATGTGCCGACCCTGCGTGAGGCCG
>CAYGQN010000387.1:2476-4293 GCA_964351795.1 uncultured Gammaproteobacteria bacterium | reverse complement strand
CGCCAACGCCGCTGCCGCCCGGAGCGGCACCGTTGAGAAAGGAGTTGGCGCCGCGGAAGACCTCCACCCGCTCGAGCAGTTCAGCCGCCACGAACTGGCGCGGCAGCACGCCGTAGACGCCGTTGTAGGTCATGTCATCGGAGAACACGGGAAAGCCGCGGATAACGTACAGCTCCTGGAAATTGCCGAAGCCCTTGGCCACGCGCACCACCGGGTCGTTCTGCAGCACATCGCCGACGCTGCGAGCCTGCTGGTTGCGGATGAGCGTCTGCGTGTAGGCCGTGCCGGTGAACGGCGATTCCATCATGTCGAGGTTGCCGAACAGGCCGGCGCGGCCGCCGCGGGCCACCTGGCCGCCGGCGAACGGCTCGGTCAGGTCCACCTGCGATCCGCTGGCGGTGACAATGATTTCCTCGGTCGGGCCGGCCGCCGATTCCGGGGCGGCTGACGTGAGAAGGGGAACAGCGGCCAACAGGGCAAGCGCACAGGCACAACGGCTGGGGGAACCGGACAAGAGAGTCTCCTCGGGAGTTGGTAATACGAATGCGAATAGTTATTGTTATTATCATAGGGCGACGTCTGCGACAACACAATGACAGCGGCAATCACACCGGGCTGTGCGGCGCGCCTGTGACGGCTTGCAACACCTTCGAGGGGTCAATGCCCGCCTGCATGCTGGTAGGCTTGCAGGCCAGCGGGTCGGCCAAGGCGCGAGCACGGGACGGACAGGAATGCTTTACCAGGGCAGTTGCCATTGCGGGGCGGTCGCCTACGAGGTGCAGGCCCCGGCAGTGCTGGAGGTGGAGGACTGCAACTGCTCCATCTGCAGCAAGTCCGGCATCGTGCAGCTGATCGTGCCGGCGACGGCCTTCCGCCTGCTGCGGGGCGAGTCGGTGCTGGCCAGCTACCGCTTCAACACCGGCGTCGCCTGCCATCGGTTCTGCAGCATCTGCGGCGTCAAGGCCTTCTACATCCCGCGCTCCAACCCCGATGGCGTTTCCGTCAATGTGTACTGCCTGGAACCCCCGCCCGAGGAGCTGCGCATCGTCGCCTTCGACGGCCGCAACTGGGAAGCCAACGCCGGGCGGCTCGCCCACAAGAGCCGTCCGGGCTGATGCCGCCGGCGAGGCCGAAACTGCAACGAGGACAACAATGGACGACGAGGTTTTCTGGCTGGATCCGGGCCGACTGGCCGGGCGCTGCGGCCCCAACAAGACGCCCTGGGAGCCGCACGCCCTGGCGCGCTCCGGCTTCGCGGCCATCCTGTCGGTGAACAACGGGGACGATTGCGACGCCGTTGCGATTGAAGCCGCCGGCCTGCGCTATGCCTGCATCCCCATGTCCGACAATGCGCCCCCGCAACCCGGGGACATCGAGGTCTGCCTGGCCGCCCTGCCGCGCGCACTGGACTGGGTGCGCCGGCATCGTGAGCACGGCCCGGTACTCGTGCATTGCCGCTCCGGCAAGGATCGTACCGGCCTGTTCATGGCCTGGTACCTGATGCACGAGCGCGGCCTGGATGCCGAGGCGGCCATCGCCGAGGTCCGGCGCGTACGCCCCATCGCCTTCACCGCCGATGGCTGGCTGGCGCATTGCCAGGTGATTCTCGGCCGGGTCTGCCCGACGCTCGAACGCAGCGCTGTCATCGATATCGCCACCAACGGCGAGCCCTGAACCGATCGGCGCCCCCCGGACAATGCCAGCGCCTGGCCGGCAGCCGGGCAAGGGAGCGGGGCTGCAGCCCGAACAACGTCCTGCGCCTGGCCCCTGCCAAACCGGTGGCGCGCTGAGAGCGCCTTCCCAGCGCCCACCGCCCT
>CAYGQN010000387.1:0-2466 GCA_964351795.1 uncultured Gammaproteobacteria bacterium | reverse complement strand
TACTTCGCGCTGGTGTTCGCCGCCGGCTTCGTGCTCGGGATCCTGCGCACGCTGTGGCTGGCCCCGGCCCTCGGCGAACGTCTGGCCGAACTCGCGGAACTGCCGCTGATGCTGGCGATCAGCGCCGTCTGCGCGCAGCGGCTGTTCGCACAGCGTGAACCCGTGCCGACAACCGCGGCCGCGCTCGCTGCCGGGCTGTGGGCGCTCGGCCTGATGCTGGCGCTGGAGTTCAGCGTGGTGCTCGGCCTGCGCGGCCTGTCGTTCGCGCAATGGCTAGACGGGCGCGACCCGGTGGCCGGCGCGGCCTACGCCATGGCGCTGCTGGTCTTCGCCCTGCTGCCGGCATGGCTCGTGCGGCAGGCACGGCGCTGAGCCGGAGCCCGCGCGGCACGCGCGAATGTCACTCCAGGTCATCCGGTCACGGCCATCCGGACAGTGCGCCCGCCCGCCAGGCCGGCAGCACCGGATGGGCGAGACGGCACGCGCCACAGGCCCTACACTGCGCGGCAAGCATGTGCGCCCGTGCCGTGGCCGACAACGCGGCCACGCCGCCCGGACCCGGAGAATGTCGAGTGATGATGGAAAAAGCCCTGCAGGCGGTGGTCGGCCTGATGGCGGCCTTGTCCGCCGCATTCATGATCTACCTGTTCGGCAATGTCGCCAGCCTGCTGGCCAGCTATCCGAAACTGACCTTCCTGCTGCTTATCGTGCTTGAGCTGTGCGTACTCATCAGTCTCATTGGCCTGTACCGGATATGGCACTGGGATCGCGGCGGCATCATGATGGTCTTCTCGGCCTGGATCACCGCCCTGATGATCCACATCTGGTATGGCTCGCCGCTGCTGTTCAAGGCCGCCGTACCCTTGTGCCTGCTGGCACTGCTGGCCACCGTGCTGCCCAACCGCGAGCGCTTCATCGGCAGCGGCAACGGCAACGGCAGCGCCTGAAGCCGCCCCCCTGCCCCCCGTGAACCAGGCCAATCCCGCGGCCACTGCCGCGCTGTGGATGCTCGGCACCATCGCCTCCTTCCTGGCCATGTCCGTGGCCGGCCGCGAGCTGTCTGCCGAACTCGGCACCTTCCAGATACTGTTGCTGCGCAGCGTGGTCGGGCTGGTCGTCGTGCTGATGGTTGCCCGGCACCTCGGCTGGCACTGCCTGCGCACGCGCCATCGGCGCCTGCACGGCTTCCGGGCCATCGCCCATTTCGGCGGCCAGTTCGGCTGGTTCCTCGGCATTTCCCTGCTGCCGCTGGCCCAGGTGGTGGCCATAGAATTCACCACGCCGGTGTGGACGGCCGTGCTGGCGGTGGCCGTGCTCGGCGAGCGGATGACCGGACCGCGGGCGCTGGCGATTGCCGCCGGCCTGGCCGGGGTGGTGCTGATCCTGCGGCCGGGGCTGACCGACGTGGCACCGGCAAGCTTCATCGTACTTGGCTGCGCGCTGTGCTACGCCATCGCCTTCGTCGTCGCCAAGCGCCTGACGGCCACGGATCCGCCGATCGCCATCCTGTTCTACATGACGCTGTTCCAGCTGCCCATGGCGGCGGTGCCCTCGGCGCTGCAATGGGTCACTCCCTCGGCCGCGCTGTGGCCCTGGGCGCTGGTCGTCGGCCTGGCTTCCCTGTCGGCGCATTACTGCGTGACCCGCGCCATGCAGGTAGCCGATGCCACTGTCGTGATACCCATGGATTTCCTGCGCCTGCCGTTCACCGCCGCCATCGGCTGGCTGGTCTATGCCGAAGCCCTGGACAGCTGGGTACTGGCCGGCGCGGCGCTGATGTTTCTCGGCAACTACACCGCCGTGCGCGCCGAGCGCCGCGCGGTCCTGCGCCGGGCCGGCTGAGGCGCGCTGCAGCCGGGGCCGGAACCGGCCGCTAGATCCGGCAGGCACACTGATCCGGCAACCGCCATGTTTCCAGACGTCGAAGCCGGTAATCCCGGGCCACGGCACTTCCTGCGACTGGCCGCGATGGTCGCCGGCGGCTACTGGCTGGTCGAGTCCGTCCTGCATTACCTCGTGTTCGACGATGCGACGGTGCTGTTGCTGCCACACGATGCCAACGAGTTCTGGATGCGGACACTGACGGTGTTGATCATCCTGGCCGGTGGCCTGCTCGGTGATCAACAGCTCGCGCGACTGCGCGAGAAGGACGCCCGCACCCAGGCGGTCCACCGCGCCATGCTGCATTCCTCGCATCACATCCTGAACAACCTGCTGAACCAGATGCTGGTGGTGCGCATGGCGCTGGAGGACGGTGACGATGCACACGCATCGACGCTGCAGACCTACGATGCCATCGTCGCCGAAGCCACCACGCTGATACGGCAGCTGGAGACCGTTCCGACCCTGGCACCGGAGGCCATTCGCGCCGCGGTGGCCCCGGGCCGGCCCACCCGCACCGAGAGCGCCCCCCGGCCAGCGGACTGAGCGCTGCAGCCCCTTGGCAGCCAGGGGACAAAGTCGGCC
>CAYGQN010000386.1:3778-4301 GCA_964351795.1 uncultured Gammaproteobacteria bacterium | reverse complement strand
GATCTGATCACCGTAGTGCAGCGCCCGCAGCTGCTCGAGCTGCTCGGCCTGCTCGGCCGCCGACGGCGCGCGGGCGCAGAACTGCGCCAGGTAGCCGGCGCGGTAGGCGTACAGGCCGATGTGGCGCTGCCAGGGCACACCGATGGCGTCCCGGTCGAAGGGAATGGGCGCTCGCGAGAAATACAGCGCATGGCCGCTGGCATCGCTGACCACCTTTACGATGGCCGGATCATCGTGGGCCTCGCCGGCCTCGCCGGCCTCGCCGGGCCAGCACAGCGTTGCCATGGGCGCGTCGCCCGTGGCCAGCAGTGCCGCCACCTGGGCCACCACGGCCGGCGGGATGAGCGGCTCGTCGCCCTGGACATTCACCACCACGGTGCTGTCGTCGAAACCGAGCAGCGAGACCGCCTCGGCCAGGCGATCCGTGCCGCTGCGATGGCTGGCGGCGGTCATCACCACCTCGTAGCCGCTCGCACGCACCGCCGCGGCGCGTTGTCGCATTGCGCGCACGGACGAGTGCTAT
>CAYGQN010000386.1:0-3768 GCA_964351795.1 uncultured Gammaproteobacteria bacterium | reverse complement strand
GGTGCGTGCCAGCGGCTACGAGGTGGTGATGACCGCCGCGGCGATGCGCTCATCATCGGTGGCCACCGTCACCGATGCCGCGCCGCTGGCGCTGGCGCGTTCGCAGACATGGGCAATGAGGGGTTTGCCGGCGATATCCAGCAGCGGTTTGCCGGGCAGCCGGGCGGCGCCGTACCGCGCCGGGATGATGACGCGGAAGCTCACTTGCGGTGCTGTTCCGCTTCCTCCTCGGTCAGCACGCGCGCCTCGTCCTCGAGCATGACGGGTATGCCGTCGCGGATCGGATAGGCCAGACGGGCCTGAACGGAAACGAGCTCCTGGCGATCACGGTCGAGCACGAGTCGCCCCCGCGTGACGGGGCACACGAGAATCTCCAGCAACTGCTTATCCATCGTTTCTCCTTTGCAGAACCGTATCGAGCCGTCGCTCGAACACCTCGGGCAGCTCGGCGGATATCGCCAGGTACCAGTGTTCCGGCCCGGCGAAGTGCAGGCATTTCACTGCATCCTTCTCGGTCATGATAACCGGAAGGGCATCATCGAAGTGAACCTGGGCGGCGCTGAAACGGTGATGATCGGGGAAAGCGTGCGGGTGCACCTGGAAGCCGAGTGCGCGCAACTGGGAGAAAAAAGCCTCCGGGTTGCCCAGGCCTGTCACCGCGTGCACCTCGCGCGAGGGGAAATCCGGCACCGCGATGCGCCGCTGGTCCCCGACCAGCTGCACCAGCGCCTCGGCCACGTAGCGCATTGGAAACTCCCCGCGTGCCGCGATACCGCGAGTGACCACCATGTCGGCCATCTGCAGGCGTGACAGCGGCTCGCGCAGCGGCCCGGCCGGCAGCAGGCGGCCATTGCCGTGGCGGCGCACGCCGTCCACCACCACGATCTCGCAATCCCGCGCCAGGGCGTAGTGCTGCAGACCATCGTCGCAGAGAATGACGTTGCAGCCGTACTGGTCGATCAGCGCCTCGGCGGCAGCCACCCGGTCGGGGCCAGCCGCCACCGGGCAGCCCGTGCGCCGGGCCAGTACCACCGCCTCGTCACCGACGGTTACCGGATCGCTGTCCGGGCGCACCTGCTGCGGCCAGTGGCGGGCCTTGCCGCCGTAACCACTGGCAACGACTCCCGGGTGCCAGCCAAGCTCGGACAGGTACTCGGCCAGCCAGATCACCAGCGGTGTCTTGCCTGTACCACCGACACTGAGATTACCCACGACCACGACCGGCACCGACACCCGCCGGACGCTGAACAGACCATTGGCGTAGGCCTGGCGCCGCAGACGCACGATGCCGCTGAACAGCCACGACAGCGGCGCCAGGGCGAGGGCCAGCGGGCTGTTGCCGTACCAGGCCTCTTCCAGCCATTGCGCCAGGCGACCGCCGGGCCGCGGCTCGGGGGGCGCGCCTGTCACTGTTCGTCGTCGCGGACTTCCGTGGTGAAGCTGATGCGCACGTAGCCAAGCTGACGCGCCGCATCGAGGATGTCGATGACATCCTGGTGCGCCGCCTTGGCATCGGCACTCACCAGGATGACCGGGTCGGTGAGTTCTGCCGCGGCTTCACGTATCGCCTGGCGGATGGTTTCCAGCTTGCCGTTGAGCAGGGCCCGGCCGTTGACGAAGTAGGTGCCGCGGCTGTCCACGGCCACCGCCACCTCCTCGATGTCCTGCTGCGGCGCCTCGCGGCTCGCCTCGGGCAGGCTGAGGTTGATCTCGGACTCGCGCACGAAGGTGGTCGAGACCATGAAGAAGATGAGCAGCAGGAACACGACATCAATCAGGGGCGTGAGATTGACCTCCACTTCCTCCTCGCGGTGACGCTGCAGGTTCATGCCGCCCCTCCGGCTTCCACCTCGATGCGTTCACGATCACCGTGCAGGACCTCCACCATCTTCAGCGCCTCCTGCTCCATCGTGACCACCAGGCCGGTGACCTTGCCGCGGAAGTAGCGGTAGAACATGAGCGTGGGAATGGCGACCGACAGGCCGGCCGCCGTGGTGATCAGCGCCTCGGAGATACCCCCGGCCAGCACGCCAGGATCCCCGACGCCCTGCGTGGTGATGGCCGCGAAGACCTTGATCATGCCGATCACCGTACCGAGCAGGCCGAGCAGCGGCGTAATGGCCGCAATGGTCCCGAGCGTGTTCAGGTAGCGCTCGAGCTCGTGCACCACGTGCCGGCCGACCTCCTCGATGCTCTCCTTCATGACCTCGCGCTCGTGGTTCAGGTTCACCAGGCCGGCCGCCAGCAGGCGGCCGAGCGGCGAACTCACGCGCAGGCTCTGGATGCGCTTGGCGTCCAGCACGTCCGAGCGCGCCCACTGCCAGACCTGGGCGACGAGGTTCTCCGGGGCGATCTTGCTCCGCTGCAGCGACCAGAAGCGCTCCACGACAATGGCCATGGCCACCACCGAGCAGAGCAGGATCGGCATCATGAGCCAGCCGCCGGCCTTGACGAATTCAAACACCGGGAAAGAACTCCTCCATTGCGGATTGCCGCTGCGCGGCCGGGATTGCGTGGGCCCGATTGTAGTGGTGCGGCGGCGGGCAAATCCAGAAGCAGCATCGGCAATCGCGACCCTGCGCACCCATGGCGGCCTCACGGTGGTGCCGCCGGATGCCACCAGCGCCGATGGGCGCGCCGCCAGCCCGGTTGCAGGATCGAGCCGGCACTGTCGTACACGAGCATGCCCTCGGCGCCGGTGATCAGCACGCGCGCACCGAGTGCGCGGTAGCGTTGCAGCACTTCGGCATGCGGCAGCCCGTAGCGGTTGTGCACGGCGGCCGGCACGATCACCTGCCGGGGTGCCACCGCGGCCACGAAGGCCGGCGTCGAGGAGCTGCGGCTGCCATGATGCGGTGCCAGCAGCAGGTCCGCCTGCAGCGCCGCCTCGTCACGGGCCAGCAGCAGCGCTTCCGCCCCGGCCTCGATATCCCCGGGCAGCAGGACGCTGGATACGCCGTTGCTGATCCGCAGGACGCAGGACAAGTCATTGTCGCTGGCTGCCGGGCCCGGCGCCGGGTCGGGATGCACGAACGCGAAGCGCACACCGTCGTGCTGCCAGCGCTCACCGCGGCGACAGGGGCTGGCCGCGGCGAGGACCTGGTCCGGGCCGGCCCGGATCCGAGCCGGCCGCAGGGCCTCGATGATGATGCCGGCACCACCGGCATGATCGTTGTCGCCATGGCTGATCACGAGGGTATCCAGCCGCCGTATCCCGCGCCGCCGCAGGTAGGGCAGCACCACCGCCTCGGCCATCGCGTAACCGCTCGCGTAACGGGCGCCGGTGTCGAACAGCAGTGCCTGCGAGCGGGTGAGCACCAGCGCCGACAGCCCCTGGCCAACGTCCAGCACGACCAGCTGGAAGTGCCCCGGTGGCGGCCGCGGCGGTGTCGCCAGCAACACCGGCAGACACCAGGCCAGGCACAGCGGCCGCAGGCCCAGACCCGCCGGCGCCAGCCCGAGCAGGGCGGCCACGATGAGCATGCCGGCCAGCCACGGCGACCCGGGGCTGACGGCGACGTCCGCCAGCGGCAGCTCCGCCAGCAGCACCAGCCAGCGCCACAACCCGTCCAGGCCCAGGGCCACCACTGCCAGCACCGCCGCCGCCAGCCCCGGGGCCAGCAGCGTCAGCACACCGCCCACGAGCAGCGGCGCCAGCAAGACACCCACCAGGGGCACCGCCAGCAGGTTCGCCAGCGGCGCGATCAGGGAGACCTCGGCGAACACCAGTGCCAGCAGCGGCGCCATCGCGAAGGCGAGCGCCACATG
>CAYGQN010000385.1:0-4305 GCA_964351795.1 uncultured Gammaproteobacteria bacterium | reverse complement strand
TGATCCTGTTCTTCCGCAAGGAAATCCAGATGAGTTCGGTGCATTTTGCGCCGCGGGCCACCAACGCCACGGTGCTCAACATGATCGCCGAGGGCCGGCTGCGACCCATCATTCATCAACGCTTCCACCTGGCGCAGATGGGGCAGGCACATGCGGTGCTGGAAAGCCGCGATTTCTACGGCAAGGTCATCATCAATACCTGAGTGCCGCCTCCGTCCGGCCGGCGTGTGTGATGAAGTACCAGCCTGCCGCTGGCGACGACGTTATAATGCCTGCAAGTGGTCAATGCCAATGGAGTTCACATGATTTTCGTTTCCCGACATGCGCTTGCCGTGTTCATGCTTCTTGCCCTGCTGCCACTGGCCGCGCAGTCCGCCGTGGTCAGCACGTTCGACACCGGCACGGAGGGCTGGCGCGTGTTCGGCGACGCGCAGGGCGCTTCGGCGGAGCCCACCTGGATTGCCACGGGCGGCAACCCCGGCGGTTACCTGCAGGCCACCGACAACGTCTCCGGCGGTGTCTGGTTCTGGGATGCCCCCGCGGCGTTTCTGGGCAACCAGGCCGGGGCCCTGGGGCAGACGCTGAGTTTCGATCTGGCCCAGTCCTCGCTCAGCAGCCCGTTCGACGCCGATGACATCGTCCTGGTGGGCGACGGCCGCACGCTGGCCTACGACACGCCGAACAACCCCGGCACCGACTGGACCTCCTACATCATCGCGCTGGTGGCCGATGGCAGCTGGCGGGTGGGTTCGCGCAACGGCGTGGCGGCCACGGAGGCGGAATTGCTGGGCACCCTGGGTGCCCTGGACGCTCTGCGGATCCGCGGCGAATTCCGCTCCGGTGCCGATACCGGCCGGCTCGACAACGTCGTCCTGGCAACGGTGCCACTGCCAGGGGCGCTCTGGCTGCTCGGCAGCGCGGTGGTGGCGCTCGGCTGGCGCGGCCGCCGGCGCGAGGAGGTCTGAAGCCCCGGTTGTTCTGGCTCAGTCGAGGCCGCGGGGCCTGGCCGAAGCGGCCTCACTGCCCTGCACGCCCCGGTACAGTGGGGCCACACGAGCCTTGTAGTCCGCGTCGTTCAGGCCCGGGCCTTCGCCGGCATAGCCGTTGCGGGTAAGGCCGTCGGACGAGGCGATGATCTCCTCGGGTGTGTATTTCACTCCGGTCGCGCTGACCCAGCGCAACATCATGTTGTACATGCCGGTGAGCACAGTCACGCGGAAAATGGTGTCACCGTCCCAGCCGGCGTCGTAGCAGGCGTCGATTTCGGCCTTGCAGACGCTGTTGCTGCCTTCCAGGGTAAGCTTGCGCACGATATGCAGCAGCGGCCGGAATTTCTCCTCCACGCAGCGGTGCAGGGGATCCTTGACCAGGTCATGGATTTTCCAGGCCTCACCACCAAGCAGGGCGAAGCACCGGATGTGTACATTCATCGGCTGTGGCACCTGCTGCAGGGCGTTGCAGTAGGCGCCCAGCATCTCGCGATCCATGTGCGTGAGCCGGGACGGGCCCTTCATCAGGTCGGCGAACGCCTTGAGGATGTGGTCGAAGCATTCCATGCCGTTGAAATACAGGAAGTCCTGCATCGTGGCATTCGGGAATTCGCGCAGATAGGACATGGCTTGCCTCCGGGGTGGATGTCGCATCGAGGCGACGTTGCTGGGTTCGCGCACATCGTAGCGGTCGTGACGAGGTGCCGGCGCCTGCGCCCCGCGGCAACCAGGCAGGATTTCCGGTTCCGCCCGGGGCGGCCTTGCGGCTCAGCTGTCCGCCTCGGCCTGCTGCTGCGCATCCAGCGGGCGATAGTAGGGCAGCACCTCGGTTATTTCCCGGGCTTCATGCTTGCGCTGGATCTCGCGCCAGAAATCCGCGGTGAGCAGGTCGCCATGCACTTTCAGGAACAGGGCTTTGAGTTCCCTGTCCATGGCCAGGAACTTCAGGAACTGCTCGGGGAAGACATCATCCTCGCCAACGTAGAACCATTGCTCGCCGCGCATCTCGTCCATGGTGTCGTCGGTGTCGGGAAGCTCGCGGAAGCGGCAGTCGGTCACCAGGCATAACTCGTCATAGTCGTAGAAGATGACACGGCCGTGGCGCGTGACGCCGAAGTTCTTCAATAGCAGATCGCCGGGAAAGATGTTGGTCAGGGCGAGGTCGCGGATGGCCTGGCCATAGTCGAGGATGGCCAGCTCGGCCTCCGGGCGCTCGACTTCCTTCAGGTACAGGTTCAGCGGCCTGAGGCGCCGCTCCACGTACAGGTGATCGATGGTGAGCGTATCGCCGTCGACGTGGCAGATATCGGCGGTTTCGCCGAGCAGTTCCTCCAGCAGCGGGGCGTCAAAGCGCGCCAGCGGAAACTTGATCTGGCGGAACTCCTGGGTGTCGATGAGCCGGCCGGCCCGATCATGCTTGAACACCAGCTGGTATTTCTGGATGACCTGCTCGCGCTTGCTCTCCTTGGGATAGCCGAAGCGATCGCGGATGAGTTTGAATACCAGGCCGTAGGAGGGCAGGGTGAACACCAGCATCACCAGGCCCTTGTCGCCGGCGGCATGGATGAACTTGTCGTGGGTGTTCTGCAGGTGGCGGCTGAGGATCCGGTAGCGTTCGGTCTTGCCCTGCCGGGCGCGCCCGAGAGCCGTGTACAGCTCGCCCAGCGGCTTGCGCGGCAACAGTGTCTTAAGGAAACTCACCGCACTGCCGACGGTTTCCAGGTCCACGAAGAAATACGAGCGGGTAAAGCCGAAGATGGTGCTGATGTCGTCTTCCGAGAAGATGACGTCGTCGATCTCGATGCCCGCGCCGTCATTCTTCAGCGAGATGACAACGGGCAGCATCCAGTTGTCGCCAATGGCCTTGCCCACCACGTAGGCACGGGTGGACTGGTAGAACAACGGCTTGATGAACTCCAGGCGCAGGATGGCATCCGCGCCACCGTACTTTTGCGTGCCCGAGCGCAGCTTGTCGTCGATGAACTCGACGGCGCCGGCCGGGTGCCGCCACTTCACCTTGAAGCTGTAGTCCTCCAGCACCTTCTCGAGCATCTTCGGGGTGGAGCTCCAGTTGATGTAGATGGTGGAGTCCACCGGGCGCGTGAGATGGGTGGTGGGCTCCATTTCCTCGGCAAGGAACTCGATGTCCTGGTCGGTGCCGCGGATGTCGAAGATGCGGCGGGTCACGGAGCTGAAGAAGGTCTTGGCGAACTCGGCGTCGGGGTAACCCTCGACGTGGCGCTTGTAGTAGTGCTTGATGGCCCGCCACAGGTCGCGGTCCTCGAAGCGCAGTTCCAGTTCACGGCGCAGCTGCTCGATCAGGCGATCGATGAGCTTGGTGTAGAGGTCGATTCGCTCGACATGGTCCTGCTGGGCGCCGCGCCAGTCGCGCTTTTCAAAGCGTTGCCTGGCGCGGCGGGTGATGCGGTTGAAGTTGGTGTTGTAGCGCTCGTAGGCGGCAAAAATGGCGCTGGCGCCCAGCTGCACGTAATCCTCGCTGGCCGGGCGCAGCGCCATGACTTACATGTTGCCGATCAGGGCGTCGCCGAACTCGCTGCACTTGACCTCGGTAGCGCCATCCATCAAGCGGGCGAAATCGTAGGTGACCACTTTCTGCGCGATGGTCTTGTCCATGGCCTCGATGACGAGGTCGGCCGCTTCCAGCCAGCCCATGTAGCGCAGCATCATCTCGCCGGACAGCAGCAGCGAGCCGGGGTTGACCTTGTCCTGGCCGGCGTACTTCGGCGCCGTGCCATGGGTGGCCTCGAAAATGGCATGGCCGGTTTCGTAGTTGATGTTGCCGCCCGGGGCGATGCCGATTCCGCCCACCTGCGCGGCCAGGGCGTCGGAGAGGTAGTCGCCGTTGAGGTTCATGGTGGCGATGACCTCGAACTCGCTCGGCCGGGTCAGCACCTGCTGCAGGGTGATGTCGGCAATGGCATCCTTGATGAGGATGCGGCCCGCGGCCAGGGCGACGTCCTGCTCATCGTTGGCCGCCTTGGCACCCTTCTCGGCGACGGTGCGCTCCCACTGGTCCCAGGTGTAGGTCTGGCCGGGGAATTCCTTCTCGGCCAGTTCGTAGCCCCAGTTGCGGAAGGCGCCCTCGGTGAACTTCATGATGTTGCCCTTGTGCACGAAGGTCACCGATTTGCGATTGTTGTCGACCGCGTACTGGATGGCTGCGCGGACCAGACGGGCGGTGCCTTCCTGCGACACCGGCTTGATGCCGATGCCGGAGGTTTCCGGGAAGCGGATCTTGCTGTAGAGCTCCGGGAAGGCCTCCTTGAACATCTCGAGGAAGCGCTTGTTGTCTTCG
>CAYGQN010000384.1:0-4321 GCA_964351795.1 uncultured Gammaproteobacteria bacterium | reverse complement strand
GGCGATATCCGCGTGGTGTTCCTGCGCTACGCGCCGGCCCGCTCGCCGCGCCCGCCCTGCCGCACCGGCACCAGGTCCTGTGCCGCCGCGTAGCGCAGGTACACCACGCGGATATCGCCGTCGTCCGGGATCGGCATGTCCAGGTGCGCGATGAGCGTGCGGAACTCCAGCCGCAGGTCAGGATCCCCGCCCAGCAGGATGCTGTTGGTGCGACCGTCGGCCACCAGGGTCGGCAGCTTGCGCATGCCGCCCTCGGCGGTGTTGGCGTTCTGGCCGAAGGAGACGAGCACGTTGACGACCTCCTCGGCCTCGGCGTTTTCCAGGCGCACGATTTCCACGTCCTGGGAGCCATCCCGATCGATGCGACGGATGATCCGCATCAGGCGCTGCAGGTTGGTGCTGGTGGAGGACACGATCAGGGCATTGCTGCCGGCGTGGGCGGCAAGATGCGCCTCCTGCGGCAGCAGCGGCCGCAGGATGGGCACCAGCTCCATGGCGTTGATGTTGTCCACCGCCAGCACCGCGGTGACCAGTTCATCGCCGCCGGCAGCCTGGCCGGCGCCGCCATCGCCCTCCTGGCGGGCGGTGGCGTCCGGGACAATCTTGACGATGTTGCCCGCGGTCACGGCGCTATAGCCGTGCACCTTCAGTATCGACAGGAACACCTCGTACAGGGCGTCCGGATCGGTGGGCGCGGAGGAGATCACCGTGACCTTGCCCTTGACCCGCGGGTCGACCACGAAGTTGCGGCCGGTGATCTCCGACACCGTGCTGATGAGCGCCTGGATCTCGGCATCCTTGAAGTTGAGCATCATCGTCTCGCCGGGCGCGGCCGTGGCCGGCGCGGCGACGGCGGCATGGATGCCGCCGGCCAGCAGGGCGGCGAGCAGGGCGAGCACGGCCGCGCGGCGCGCGGCAGGGACGGGCAGGGCAATCGCTTTCATGGCAGGGGCAGTCGGTGTTCCCAGGTGGATGGCGGCGGCTCAGTCTTCATCGGATTCACGCACGGCGAGCCGGCCGGCGGCACTGTTGCGCTCGGGTGCTTCCGCCGGCGCCGCCCGGGCCGGGCCGGGTGCGTCGACGATGGCGGCGGACTCGAGCTCGAGGTTCTCCCGCGGCAGGCGCAGCGCCTCCAGCCGGCCGTTGCGGCGGATCACCACGCTGCGATCCTTCACCGCCTCCAGCAGGGCACCGCCGGGCAGTTCGTCGCCCACGGCGTAGCGCTCCTCGGAGCCGGCCGCGGCGATGACCGCCAGCGCCCGGGCGCCATCGCTGGCGGCGACCACGCCGGTCAGTCGCAGCCCCGCAGCGCTGTCGGGCAGCGCATCGGCATCAAGCGTTTCGAGGTCAAGCGCATCGTCGGCCCGGCCGGCGGCGAGCTTCGCGGCGGCGTCCGCGTCCGGGTCACTGTCGATCGGTGCGGTGGCCTCGCCGAACAGGTGCCACTGACCGAGCTGGCGCCGCCAGGCCGCTTCACGGGCGCGCGCCTCGGCCACGGCCTCCGGTGCTTCTGCGCCAGCGGGCGCGCGCGCCGCGATGGCATCCGCGCCCGTGACCGCTTGCCCGGCCGGCAGGCCGATCGCGAAGACGCAGGCCAGCGCCAGCAGGGCGACGCCCGCGGCAAGGCCTGCGGCGGCCACCGGGTCCGGACGCGGAAGGCCGCGCAGGGCGGCGGGCAGGGTCATGGATCAGCCTGCCGCCCCGGCGTCGCGGGCGTCGGTGTCGTTGCCGGGCATATACTTGCGCAGCAGGTACTCGGCCAGCAGCTCATGCGCGGTGGCGGCATCGACATGGCCGTTGGCGATTTCCTTCAGCCGCACCAGCAGGTAGCGCTCGGGCATGGTGGACATGGCGAGGAGGTCGATGTCCTCGATGTCCACCCGGTTCTGCTCGTCATCGAGGTTGCCATTGATGATGGCATCCAGGCGCCGGGCATCCAGATTGAAATGGTTCAGCAGCTCGGTGCCGCACTCCACGAACACCGGCATGAGGTCGGCGCCGGTCATGCGGCTGTCATACAAGGGTGCCAGTTTCGCCATGGCCAGTTTGATGGCGAAACGGAATACATCCGATTCGCGGGCCCGCAGACGGCTCGCCACCGCCTTCACCTTGGCATAGTCCGACAAGTCGATCCGCATCGAGATGCTTCGTTTCGCGTTCGCCTCCATTGCTACCCCGCAGGTCTTCATGGTGGGTGACCGGTCGCGGCGGACATAGCCCGGGCGAGCCGTCAAAGCAGCAAGGCTAGCGGGCTTGTGTGACATTTAGATAACAGACCGGCGCGCATGCCGGCACGCCTCGCAATCGCTTCGTAATACAAACGCACCCCGTGTCACGAAAATTTCATAAATAAGTAAACCTCGCGACATTTCGGGGCACCAGAATTCCCACCGTCCGAAACGGCAACCAAAAAGCCGGTCCGGACCCGCGCTGAGCAACAGGGCACACCAGACCGCAAGGCTGGGCCGCAAAGCCACGGATCGCGCCGCAAGGCGCCGACCGCCGGGCTGCACGTCGACGCGACGGAGCTTCCAGGACACAAAACCCCGATGGCGGGGTGACCGTGGAAGAGGCGACCAGAAGCACCCAACCTTGCAACGCTTGGAGGAAACCAAGACATGTTCAAACTTCGCACCCTGACGGCCGCTGTGTCCCTTGCCGCAGCCGGTTTTATCGCGGCACCGGTACACGCCGTGATCGACGACGCCAATATGGGCCAGTTCCAGGGCAACCTCTTCACCGGCAATTCAGGCGCCGGCGAAGTATTCGTGTCCATCGTCGCCCGCGACGCGGCAAACCCGGCCCAGAACCAGTCCTATGTCCGCGACCTGGGCGTGACCGCCACGCAGTTCTTCGATGACGTCCAGTCGATGAACGGCCTGACGATCACAGCGAACACCACCCTGACCAACTTCCTGGCCAGCAACGCCGGCAAGGACATCAACTTCCAGATAACGGGCGTTCAGGCTCCCGACAAGTTCAACTTCACGTTCTTCACGGTCGAGGATGCCGGCTTCACGGTCTCCGCCGCGCCTGGCGTCGACGTTGCCAGCCTGCAACCCAATGGCGACACCGCCTTCAACGGTCCGAGCCAGGACTTCGACAACTGGCTGGGCCAGGTCAACCTCAGCAACAGTGGTGTTCCGACCGGCGGCAACCCGACTCTGACGCCGGCGCAGATTGCCCAGAACGACAGCGGCACTTTCGCTGTCGGCGATCTCGGCTTCCATGACGCACCGAACTGGGGCTCCAGCCCGTTCGGATTCAACGGCGAAGGCGACATCGGCGGCGCCGTGGACTTCTGGTTCATCGGCCTCGAGAACACCGACAACACCGTGTCCAGGGACCCGATCTTCCTCGGGCAGTGGACTCTCGATGCGGCCGGGACACTGGCCTTCCAGGCCGTGCCGGTACCCGCTGCTGTGTGGATGTTCGGTTCCGCCCTGTTCGGCCTGGCCGGCGCCCGTCGCCGTGCCCGCGCCTGACGCGAAAAGCATTTTCGGAAATCAAGAGGGTTTGAAACAATGAATCGCAATACTCTGAGCCTCGCCGTGGCGGCTGTGATGGCCACCGGCACAGTCGGCGCCGCGCCCTTCAGCGCAACCGATGGCGACTACGATGTCTTCCTGTCCGGCGCCACCGCGTCTGCCCAGTTCGTTCGCAACGCGATTATCGACCGCGCCTGCGATGCCGCCGGCGGCCTGAGCGGCGGTGACATCACCTACTACGAAGTCGATGGTGACGACTGGGTGGTGATCTGTGACCTGCAGGGCACGGTCGGCGCCAGCACCGTCCGCTTCATCAAGCAGGGCGGCGGCTCCGGTGACGGCACCACGCCGATCTCGCAGCCCGCCGTCAGCCCCATCGAATACCCTGTGCCGACCGTCGCCTCGCCTGCTTGCACCAGCGGCCCGGTCGCAGCAACCACCGGAACGGGCACGCCGTACACGTCCTTCACCGACTGCACCATTCCCAACGTGGTCGTCAACGGTGGTGACATCGGCACTTCGGATGTCGAGCCGGCCCTGTTCTTCGATGTCAACACCCCTTCCACCGGTATCGCCTTCAGCGCCGCTGACGCGGCTGCCATCGACGTACTGCCGCTGGCCGGCCTGGGCTTTGGCGTGGGTGTGACCACCAGCCTGCGAAACGCGCTGCAGGCGCTGCAGTTCCCCACCGCCAGTGCCTGCCATCCGGCCAACGCCCAGCACGGTCTGGTGCTGCCGGCCACGGTGGATGTCGATGGCGACGGTGTATCCGACGATGCACTTGACGTGGGTCGTATCGCCAGCGGCAACGCGAACGCGACGCCTGACGAGTC
>CAYGQN010000383.1:0-4327 GCA_964351795.1 uncultured Gammaproteobacteria bacterium | reverse complement strand
GCGCCGGGTCATCATCGTGCGCCATCGCGAGGTCGGCGCGCGATGAGCACCGGCCCGGATGACCGCGTCAATCCGGCCGCGCTGGCGGTGGGCGATGCGCTGCCGCCGCTGACGCTGGCGCCCATCAGCCGCTCGCAACTGGCGCTGTTCGCCGGTGCTTCCGGTGATCACAACCCGATCCACATCGACCGCGACTTCGCCCGCCGGGCCGGCTTCGACGACGTGTTCGCCCACGGCATGCTGGTGATGGCCATGCTGGCCCGGGTGCTCACCAGCCACCTGCCACAGGCGGCGTTGCGCAGTTACGGCGTGCGCTTCACGGCCATCACCCGGGTGCACGATGTGCTGATCTGCACGGCGCGGGTGCGCGAGCGCTTCAGTGCCGACGGCGAGCAGCGGCTGCGCCTGGAGGTGGCCGCGGCCGATGCCGCCGGCGAGCGCAAGCTCGTCGGCGAGGCGGTGGTTGCCGTGCCCGAAGCTGACCCGGCGCAATGACAGCGCCGGCCGCCTGCGCTAGCGTGGCGCAGCATCCGAGAGCACAGGCACACAGGGGAAGCGGGCAATGACTCGACTGGACAGGCGCGTGGCGCTGGTAACCGGCGCCGGCCGGGGCATCGGCCGGGCGATCGCCATCAAGCTCGCCGCCGAGGGCGCCAGCGTGGTGGTCAACGATCTCGACGCGGTGCCGGCGGAGGAGGTCGTCAGTGAAATCCGGGCGCTCGGCCGTCGTGCCGTGGCCTGCCCGGGCAGCGTCACCGACGACAACTTCGCCGAGGGCTTCGTGCAGGCGGGCCTGGATCACTTCGGCGGGATCGACATCATCGTCAACAACGCCGGCTACACCTGGGACAACGTCATCCAGAAGATGACCGACGAGCAGTGGGACGCGATCATGGACGTGCACCTGAAGGCGCCGTTCCGCATCCTGCGCGCCGCCTCGGCCTTCATCCGTTCCAGCGCGAAGCGCGAGGCCGAGGAGGGCCGGCAGGTGCATCGCAAGGTGGTGAACATCTCCTCCATTGCCGGTACCGGGGGCAATGCCGGCCAGGCCAACTACTCCGCCGCCAAGGCGGGCGTCATCGGCCTCACGCGCGCCATGGCCAAGGAATGGGGGCGTTACCGTGTGAATGTGAACGCGGTGGCCTTCGGCTGGATCCGCACGCGCCTGACCCAGCCGCTGGCAGGGGAGGCCGCCGCCATCGAGGTGCAGGGGCGGCACATCGATGTCGGTATCCAGCCGCAGATGCTGGCGAGCATGGAACAGCTCATCCCGCTGGGTCGCGGCGGCACGCCCGAGGAGGCGGCCGGCGCCGTGTACCTGCTGTGCACGCCCGAGTCCGACTACATCAGCGGCCAGACCCTCATCTGCGGCGGCGGCCTGGACATCTAGCCCGCTGGTCCGCCGCGCCCCGGCCACGGCGCCGCCGGCACCGGTGCGCACCCCGCCCGCGGCGCATCGCTGCAGCCACTGACATCCGGGTACACCAATCCTCGCGAGCCCGGCGGGCGCCCGCCCCGCGGCACGTCCGCGGTGGCAGCGGCGGTCCATGCGCCGCGGGCCGGGCCGGGGCCGGGCAACCGCGAGTGCTTGACTTGCCGGTGCATGCTGACACTATCGACGCTTCGGGGGGCAGGACGCAGGCGCGATGACGGCGGCATCGTACCGGCGCGCATCGCGGAGGAACCCGCATGTCGCTGAAGCAGTGGTGGACGCTCGACGAGGCGTCCGAGAAGCAATCCGTCGACAACCCCTTCGGCCCGGTCGGCCCCGAGCAGCGCCAGGCCAGCTTCCCGATGCTGGTGATGGCTTTCGGCTGGGGCTTTCTCATCACCGGCCTGCTCACCGGCGGTGCGCTTGGCGCCGGGGTGCCGTTCTATCCCGACTTCATCATCGCCACCTCGCTTGGCAACCTGGTGAACTTCATCATCGGCGCCCTGGTCGGCTACATGGGTTATCGCACCGGCTGCAACAGCGGCCTGCTGTACCGCTTCGTGTACGGGCGCATCGGGGCGATGTTCCCGGTGCTGTTCCTGGCCATGCTCACCATCGGCTGGCAGGCCATCATCGTCGGCGCTTTCGGCTTCGCCTGGACGCAGAGCTTCGATTCCCCGGCCTTCTACGCCGTGGCCATCTTCGGCGGGCTGCTGTTCACCGGCACCACGTATTTCGGCATCAAGGGCCTGGAACGGGTCGCGCTGCCGGCGGTGGCCGTGCTGGTGGCGGTGGGCCTGTTCGCCGGCTACCTGTCCATCAGCGCCGCCGGCGGCTGGCCGGCCTTCCTGCAGATGTCCGCCACCACGGCAGCGGCCTCACCGATCAGCATGATCTCGGCCATCAACCTGGTGATCGGTTCGTGGATTGTCGGGGCAGTGGTGATGGCCGAGTACACCCGTTTCGCCCGGCATGCCTGGGTGGCCGTGGCCATCCCCTTTATCGTGCTGATGGTCTCGCAGTGGTTCCTGCAGATAGTCGGCGCCATGGGCGGTATCGTCTCGGGCAGCGCGGATTTCACCACCTACATGCTGCAGCAGGGCATGGTCATCGGCGGTATCGGGCTCATCGGCATGAGCGTGGCCCTGTGGACCACCGGTGACACCAACCTGTACCTGCCGGTGATCCAGACGGCCAGTGTGTTCCGTCGCCCCAAGCGGGTGATGGTGGTGATCTGCGGCCTCCTCGGGACGGTGCTCGGCCTGGGTATCTACCAGTACTTCCTGAGCTGGATCGATCTGCTGGCGGCCCTGTGTCCGCCGCTCATCGGCCCGGTGCTGGTGGACTACTACCTGGTGCACCGGCGCCGCTATGCGCCGGAGGATCTGGAGCGCCTGCACACGGCCAATGGCCTGGCCTTTATTGCCTATGCGGCGGGCGCGGTTGCGGCACTGCTCGCGCCGGCCGGCGTGGTGCCGTCCCTGTTCGGCCTGCTGGTATCGATGCTGGTGTACGGGCTGGCCTGCGCGCTGGCCACGGCGCTGCGCATGAAGGTGGGCTACGCCGCGGTGGTTACCCCGGACTGAAAACGGGCCGCGCCGGTGCCCCGGCGCGGCCCGCGGGATGGCCTCAGCCGCCGGCCTGCAGGGCGGCCATGGCGGCCTGCTGGGTCTCGTTGACGATGGCGGCATTGGGCAGCGCGGCCACCTTGTCCAGGGTGGCCTGCAGGCCCGGCACCTCGGCAATGAAGTCCCAGCCGTAGACCGCCTGGGTGGCGAGGTTGGGATAGGTCAGGGCGTAGGGCAGGAACAGGTCGACGCAGGTCATCTGTTCGCCGCAGACCCAGGGGCTGAAACTGGCCAGCTGCTTCAGCGAGCGGATGCCGCGTTCCATGGTCGTGCGGACCTCCTCCAGCGCCGCCTCGTTGCGCGGACCGCCGAAGAACACCTCGCCGTAATGGCGCCGCCCCGGCAGCTCCAGGTACAGCTCCAGCACCTTGAACAGCTCGCGCGCCTTGGCGCGGGCGAAGGGGTCGGCCGGCATGAGTGCCGGTGCCGGATGGGCCTCCTCCAGGTAGGCCATGATGACGCTGGTTTCCGACAGGGGGCCTTGGGGCGTGTCCAGGCAGGGCACCTTGCCCATCGGGCTGCGGGCGCAGAATGCATCTTCCTGGCTGGGTCTGGTGGCGATCTCTTCGAAAGCGAGGCCTTTCTCCAGCAGCATGAGCTTGACCGCGTTGTAGTAATTGCTGAGTGCGAAACCGTATAGCTTGTACATCGGGGTGGGTTCTCCGCTTGAATGGGCGCGCGCGACCGGGCCTGGCCGGGCCGGCCAATCATGCGGTGCCGGCACGGTGCCGGCAAGCCTTCGCCAGGCTCATCGGGTGAGCCTGTGACGATCTACACTGGCAATGCGAGGCACCGGTACGGACGCCGGGCCCGGCAACCACAGGAGGGGTACCCATGCAAGCAATCCCGGAAGTGCTTCGAATCGACCGCCTGGCCACGCCCGTCGGCGACATGCTGGTGGTCCAGGACAACGCCGGCCGGCTGTGCGCCCTGGACTGGAGTGGCTACGAGGACCGTATGCAGGCGCTGCTGGCGCGGGCGGCCGGCTCGCCGGTGCAACTGCAGGGCGGTGACGGCAGCGGGCCGGTGCTGGCGGCCATCCGCCGCTATCTCGAGGGCGACCTGGCGGCCATCGACAGCCTGCCGGTGGCCACCCGCGGCACCGCCTTCCAGGAGCGCGTCTGGCAGGCGCTGCGGGCCATCCCCTGCGGCCACACCATCAGCTACGGCGAGCTGGCCCGGCGCATCGGCCAGCCCACCGCCTCGCGTGCCGTGGGCCTGGCCAATGGCGCCAACCCGGTCGGGGTGGTGGTGCCCTGCCATCGGG
>CAYGQN010000382.1:3305-4342 GCA_964351795.1 uncultured Gammaproteobacteria bacterium | reverse complement strand
TTGGCGCGGCCGTGCTGGCACGCGGGCGCGGCCTCGTCTGGTTTCCCGAGGGTCGGCGCTCGCCCTCGGGCGAACTGCTGCCGTTCCGCCCCGGGCTCGGGCGCATTCTCGGGCATCAACCGGTACCGGTCGTGCCAGTGTGGATTGAAGGTACCCAGCATGTGTGGCCGCCGGGGCGGCGCTGGCCGCGTCGTGCCGAGGTCGCGGTTCGGTTCGGCCCGGCGGTCGAGACCGCAGCGCTGCGCGAAGCCGGCCACGGCGCGAGCGAGGACGCACGCATCGTGGACGCCCTGCACGACCACGTGGCAGCGTTGGCGCCGCGCGCGACGTGAGCGCGGCGGCAGCGCTCAGTCGGCCGCCGCGCCCGCCCGCACGAGGCAGCGTTGGATAGCGCACGGCCAGTTTCGCGTAACCGCTGCGATCGGTGCCGCTTCCGCCACCCGCGCACGAGGCGATCTTCGAGCACCGTTCAGGCCTGGACCTGTCCGGGCTCGGCGGGCAATCCTGCTCAGGACGTCAGCTTGCCCGCCTGCGTCGAAAGCCGACTAGCGCGCCGATGCCGGGTGCAAGGAGCCACATGGAGGCTGGCAGCGGGATGACCGCCGGCCCGGGGGTGCCTGTGGCTGTCGGCGACAGCATGATGTTGTCGACCGCATAGGCCGTTTGCCGGCCGTCGAAAAAATCCCGGAGCACGAACTGCAACGACAGATCCCGACCGATCAGGTTGGTGAGATCGACTGACACAGTGGTGTCGAAGAACGGGTTGCCCGCGGCTTGCGTTGTAAGCTCAAGCGATACCCCGGTTCCGCTCGCACTCGGGAACGCATTGTCGGTCACCGTGCGTTGAGACGGATTACCGTGGCCTGACGTCGAGGTCCGGTCGACCAGGATGTAACGTCCCGGGTCGAAGATGTTCCCAACCGCATCGAGGTCGGTGATGATTGCCCGGAAGTTGTCGACAGATGCCGAACGCTCGCTGGGCAGAGGCGGGTTGACGCTGTTTTCCACGTCAGTCAGAAGCCCCAAGTCGAAGCTCA
>CAYGQN010000382.1:0-3295 GCA_964351795.1 uncultured Gammaproteobacteria bacterium | reverse complement strand
TGACGTATGAGGCCGCATGGGTATAGGAGATGAGCCGGGCGAACGGGTTGCCGCTGTTCTGCTGCACGTTCACGTAATTGCCGGAAGGGACCGGGCCGCTGAAGTTCGTTTCCGCGAGTGCGCTCCAGCCGATCAGGCCATCGTCAAACAGGCCGTTCTGGATGTCATTGGCGGAACAGGGCATTGCGGCGCCGAGAACGAGAACCGCAGTAGTGATGAAATGTTTCATGGCAGCGGCAATCCGAAGGGCTTTAGGGGAACCGGGACTAAAATCGCGCAAGCCTGCGAGATGAGTCAAGCGTTCAGCCCCGTTTTCGGGAGACATCTGGCCAAAGTGGTGATCATCCCGGTGAAACTGCGCCTCCTTGACCACGTGTCGACCTGATGCTGTGTGCCAGCGGAAGTGTCCGCTGTGACATCGGCCGGCTGGGAGGCGATGGCAGGGGACTGACGACCGTTGGGGAACCGATTGTGATCCGTTTGAGTTGCAGCCTGAGCAGCGACGAGTCGGAGTTCGGCCGGACCAGGCCGACGCGGGCCGGGAAGGCGGGGAGATTGCAGGCCACTGCCGGGCCAGCCGTCCTCGCCAGCCGACGGCGGATCCCCGGGCAGCGCAAGCGGGATGCACCGCCCCCGGACACCCGGACGTTGGTGCAGGCTTCCTGTACGCCGGGCGGGCTCAGGTTCCGGGGACGAGGCGCTGCCCGACGATGCCCTCGACGCGTTCGGCGATCGCCAGCAGTTGATCATCACAGCCGAAGGCCGCGGTCAGCGTGATACCGAAGGGGGTGCCGTCCGGGCCCGCGCCGGTCGGGATGGCAATCACAGGGGCGCCGGCCTTGCCGGTGCACTTGGCAGCGACGCTCATCGGAAACACGAGCGCATCAACGTCGCCTGCCCGCAGCGCGGCATCAATGCCTGCATCGCGCGAGAGAACCAGGTCGCGGCGGCGGTCGGCAACATACCGCGGATCCTCCAGCCCGTTTGTCTGCTCCGCTGCGAGCAACAGCGACTGGCCGAACGGAATTGCTTCCGGGTGCGAGGCATTCCAGGCGATCAGGTCGGCCAGCGCCCCGATGCCGCAGGGTGCACCGTTGGATGAAAGAAACGCGTTCAGGGCGGCCTTGAACTCGGTCGGGAACACGCAGGAGCGCGCATCACGGAGCTGCTCGGCGGCAGGCAGATCGCAAGGGTCGACGAGGTCGATACCGGCTTCGGCCAGCCGCGACAGGACTGCGTCGAAGGCCGCTGCGAGCGGAGCCATGTCGGCGCGATCGGCCATCGCGATGCGGGGTACGCCGAGCCGTAGCTGCGCCGGCGCTGCGCTGCCCCGTGTCAATGGTTGATGCAGCAGTTCAGGTGCGAGTGTCGCGGTGTCGGCCGGATCCGCCCCGGCGACGGCGGCGATGGCCAGGCGGGCGTCGGCCACCGTGCGGGCAAGCGGCCCTGGCGAGTCCTGGCTTGGCACAAGCGGCACGATGCCTCGGCGGCTGACACGCCCGACGGATGGCTTGAAGCCCACCAGCGAGGAATGGCATGCCGGTGTCTGTATCGAGTTCTGGGTCTCGCTGCCGAAGGCGAGCGGCACGAGGCCGGCCGCGACCGCTGCCGCCGAGCCGACGCTGGAGCCACCGCCGCGGTCGTAGCGCGAACCATGCGGGTTCTTGACGACGCCGCCGGCGCCGCTGAACTCCGATGGCATGACCTCGGAGACGTAATCGGCGAGTTCGGTGAGGTTCGTCTTGCCGATGACAACGGCGCCGGCTGCGCGGAGACGCGAGACAAGATGCGCTTCCATGCCGGGCACAAAGTCCGCCAGCGCCGCGCATCCCGCAGCCATGCGCTGACCGTCGGTGGTCGCGATGTTGTCCTTGACGAGCACCGGGATGCCGAACAGCAGGCCGGGCACGACGCCCGTCGCCAGCATCCGATCCCGCTCAGCCGCGGTTTCCAGCGCCCCGTCGGCCACGCTCCGGACGGCATTCAGCGCCGGTCCGGACCGACTGAGGCGCTCGATCCGGTCAAGGCTCCAGGCCGTCAGATCGCGGGCGGTGAAAACGCCGTCGACGACGGCGGCGCGAATCTGGGCCAGCGGGGCGCTGGTCATCAGGGCGTCGAGGTCGTGTGCCATTGTTTGTTCTCCCCGGTCAGCTCAGCGGCGGGTGGTATGCGACCTTGGCCGGCCCGTTGGCAGCCCATGTCCGGCGAGACCCGGCAGACGGGGCTCGGACAGGCTGGCGGGGCCGGGGCGGCTGAGGCCGGCCGCGTCGACACCGGTCTGTTCGCGCCTGCCGGCAGCCACCGGGCAGTGCGGCCCCTGGCAGCGGCAAGAAGCGGCCGGTTCAGCCGGCGATCGCGTCCAGAATGGGTTGGAAGGTCGCCAGGTCCCAGTAGTCCACCCAACGCGTGATCACTTCGTCCTCGATCTCGAACAGTCCGGCGACCGGTAACATGATGCGCACATCACCACGCTCCCATATCTCTTCCCGCGCGTTCATCACCCGCGAACCCTCGCTGACCTGGTCCAGGATCGTCATGGACGTCATCGCCGAGTACGTGCCGTCCACGTAGGGTTGCAGGAAGTTGCAGACGCTATCGCGACCGGTCATCGGCTCCCACGGCTGGTTGTGATAGTAGACGTTCTCGTGCAGGAAGCGGCCGGCGCTTTGCATGTCTCCCGCCGGCAGCCGGTTGCAGAATTCACGTACGAGCTCGGAATAGGTCGCTGACATTGCTTCTCCCCACAACGGGATCCATTGTTTCAATCGGCCTGCCCGGTGTTCACCGTTGCTGCGGGCAGCTGCCATGATGAAACCGAAGGTAGGTAATGTCGAGACGAAGCTTTCCCAGCGCGTTCAAGCTTGAACAAGCAGGACTGGTCCGTGAGCAGGGGTGGCGTTTGCCCGGGCCGTCCGGGGTCGGGATCTGCATGAGACCGTGTTGCGTGAACCGGTTCGCCAATATGCACCGGATCCGGTTGAAGCATTCCGGGACCGGCTCATCTCATCAGCTAACTGTAAAGAATGGCAGTCTCACCGTCCTCACCCTGGGTGTCGGAGGTCGGCCGATGCATAGGCGAACGGTGCTTCCGCATGGGCATTGTCGAGCGCTTGGCTCAATAGCAGGTTGTCACCGAGGATGGACATCACGGTGACCGGATCCGGCAACGCCATGCCGAACACGTCCGCAGACAGGGTAGTGTCCGCATCGGCAGCCCGCTGGTGGGTTTGGGTTACGATGGCCCGGGCCGCTCCGGCACCGGAGAATTCGCTTGCGGCCGTTGCGTTCAGGCGGC
>CAYGQN010000381.1:0-4345 GCA_964351795.1 uncultured Gammaproteobacteria bacterium | reverse complement strand
GCCGAGCACCGGGCCGTGCGCGAGGCCGCGGGCCTGTTCGACCTGAGCTCGCTGGCCAAGCTGCTGGTCAGCGGCCCGGATGCGCTGGCACTGCTCGACCGGGTCAGCGCCGGGCGCGTGGACGTGCCGCCCGGCCGGGTGGTCTACACGCCCTGGCTGAACGCACGCGGTGGCATCGAGGCGGATGTGTCGATCCTGCGCCTGGCGGCGGAGGCGTTCCTGGTGTGCACGCAGGCGGCCACCGCGGTGCGCGATCAGCACTGGCTGCGCCGCAATACCCCCGCCGGCCTGCAGGTGCAGGTGCGGGACCTGAGCTCGGCCTGGGCCGTGCTGGCGCTGCAGGGTCCGCGCTCGCGCGAGGTGCTGCAGGCGGTGAGCAGTGCGGATGTGTCGGCGGCGGGCTTTCGCTTCGGGCATTGCCGGGAGCTGGATATCGGTTACGCCAACGTGCTGGCCTCGCGCTTTTCCTATTGCGGTGAACTTGGCTGGGAGCTGTTCATCCCGACCGAGTACGCGCCCGGCGTGTACGACACCCTGCTGGCGGCCGGCGAGCCGCTCGGCTTGCGGCATGCCGGCATGCAGGCACTGAACTCGCTGCGCATCGAAAAGGGCTACTGCCACTGGGGCCACGACATCAGCGACGAGGACGACCCGCTGGCGGCCGGCCTGGACTGGGCCCTGGCCATCGACAAGCCCGGCCGCTTCAGAGGTCGCGAGGCCATCGTCGACCTGCGCGCCGGGCCGCCGGCCTCGCGGCTGGTGCAATTGCTGGTGAGCGATCCGCGCGCGGTGCTGTGGCACAACGAACCGGTGCTGCGCGACGGGGCCATCGTCGGCTACGTGCGCTCCGGCGCCTTCGGGCACAGCCTCGGTGGCGCGGTTGGCATGGCCTACGTGGCGTGTCCACCCGATGCCGACGCCGACTGGTTCGCCAGCGGCGACTACGCGGTGGAAATCGCCGGCGAATGCTTCGCCGCCACCGCCTGCCTCGGCGGCCGCTACGACCCCGACAACACCCGCCTGTTCTCCTGAGCGCCGCGGGGCGCCCGCCCGTACGTGGTTGCGCCCGCCGCCGGGTCGGCGGGATGCGGGCTGCTGCGCCGCGTTGACGCATTCGGGCAGATTTCTATATTGTATAGAATATAAAACGACTGCCCGGCACTGAAACGTCGGCACCAGTCCTGCTTTCGCACGACTTTCCGGAGCCCCGCCCGGCCATGTCCGCCGACCTTGTCATCGCCATCAATCCCGGTACGACCACCACGCGCTGCGCGGCCTACCTGCGCCCCGCCGACAAGGTCAGCGAACTGCTGGCGACCACCTTTGAACACGATGATGCGGCGCTCGCGCGCTTCGCAGGCATTGCCGAGCAGTTCGAATACCGGCTGGAGCGGGTCCGCGCATTTGCCAGGGAGTTGCTTGCGGGGCGGCCGGACATACGTCTTGTCGCCTGCGCCGGGCGTGGCGGCATGCTCACGCCGGTCCCGGCCGGCGTCATCCAGGTGAACGAAGCGCTGGTCCGCTTCTCCCTGGAAACACCGGTCTACCAGCACGCCAGCAATCTCGGGGCGCCGCTCGCGTTCGCCCTCGCCGAAGGAAGCGGTTGCCCGGCTTACATCGCCGACCCTGTCAGTGTCGACGAGCTGGTGCCCGAGGCCAGATTGTCGGGCGCGCCCGATTTCCCGCGCTTCAGCTTCGTGCATGCCCTGAACATACGCGCGACCGCGCGCAAGGTGGCGGCCACGCTCGGGCAATCGCTGGACACGATCAACCTCGTGGTCGCGCATCTTGGCGCCGGTTTCTCGATCGCCGCTATGCGTCGCGGCCGCATTATCGATAACAGCAACCGCATGGAATGCTCGCCGTTCACGCCCGAGCGCTGCGGCGGCCTGCCGCCCATTCCCCTGATCGAAGCGTGCTACTCGGGGCGCTTCACGCGCGAGGACCTGCTGCGCCGCCTGTACGGCCAGGGCGGTGTGTATGCCTACCTGGGCACCCGTGACATCCGTCGGGTGGAGGCCATGATTGGCGCCGGGGATGCGCGGGCCGAGCTGGTGTACGAGGCCATGGTCTTCCAGATTCGCAAGGCCATCGGGGCGATGTGCGGCGCGCTGGATTTCGACGTCGACGCCATCGCGCTCACCGGCGGCATGGTGAACAGCGAGCGCCTGCAGGCGGCCCTGGAGCCTGCCTGTGCCCGGATCGCACCGGTGCACCGGCACCCGGGCAGCAACGAGACCGAGGCACTTGCCGAGGCGGCATTCGCGGTCCTGCGGGATGAACGCGAATGCCTGACCTGGCCGGTGGCGGCACCGGCTGTGGATCCCTGGCGACCACCGGCATGATGGCTGCGCGCAGTTTCCGGGATCTGCGAGAGCAACTGGGTGAACGCGACGGCGTGACGCTGGTGGTGGCGGGTGTCGCCACGCCGCCGGTTGTCACAAGCCTGGTCAGCGAGCTGCGCGATGGCCTCCTGCGGCGGGTCATTCTCGCCGGCCCGCCCGAGGACGCGAAAGCGGCCATCCACCTTGCCGGTGGTGAGGTGGCCGACTTCGAGATTCGACCCTGCGCGGCAGAGCCCGCCGCGCTCGCCGCCGAGGCCGTGCGCGCGGCGCGCGAGGGCGACGCCGGGGTGCTCATGAAAGGTCATATCGATTCGCCGGTCCTGGTGAAGGCCCTGTTGAACCGTGACACGGGCCTGCGCAGCGGCGGCCTGCTGTCGAACCTGACGGTGTTCGCCGAGCCGCGGATGGGCAGGTTGCTCGGCATCACCGACAACGGAATCGTGCCGGCGCCGGACGTTGAGCAGAAGCGCGCCATCCTGCTCAACGCACTGCCGCTGTTCGAGGCGCTGGGGATCTCGCCGGTACGCGTGGCCCTGGTGGCGGCGTCGGAAAAGGTGCTTCCGACGTTGCAGGGCACGGTGGACGCCGCGGCCCTGAAAGCCTTGCTGGCGACGGAGGACGCGTTGCAGTCGCGATGCCTCGTCGATGGACCGTTCGGCTACGACGTGTGCGTCTCACCCGCGGCCGCGCGCGCCAAGGGGATTGTCGACTCGCCGGTTGCCGGCAATCCGGACCTGCTGTTGTTTCACGACATCGAAGCAGCCAACGCCGTCGCCAAGGCGATCAAGTTCCATGGCGACGCGACCTCCGGCGGCCTGCTGCTCGGTTGCCGTGTGCCGGTGCTGTTCAACTCCCGCTCCGATGACGCGCAGCGGCGTCGCAACTCCTTGCTGCTCGCCTGTGTGCTGGCCGCGGCTGACTGAGCACGTCCCGGTCAGTACAGCAGCACCAGCAGAACAAGCCCCGCCAGCACCAGTGTCTCGGCGATGACCAGCGTCACGGCCGCGCCGCCGACGGCTGCGATCTCCTGCAGTGAACTCCTGACGCCCAGGCCGGCAATGGCCACGACGAGGCAGGCGCGGGAGCCGTCCACGAGCACAGTCCGCAGGGCCTCCGGCACGAGCCCGAGGCTGTTGATGACAACCAGCACCGCGAAGGCGACCAGGAATCCCGGGAGGATACGCGGCCCTGTACGCCCCGGTTCCCCGGCGCTGCGCCCGGACAGGAGCAGGCAGCCGATCAGCGGGATCAGCAGGCTCACCCGTAACAGCTTGGTGAAGGTGGCCACGTCGCCGGTCTCGTCGGAAACCATGTAACCCGCACCGACGACCTGGGCCACGTCATGGATGGTGCCGCCGAGAAACATGCCGGCCTGGACCGGGTCCAGTTCAAGCGCCGAGGCGACGATGGGGTACAGGACCATGGCGATGGTGCTGAGCGTTGTCACGGCAATGACGGTGAACACGGTATCGCGCTCGAGCGAGGGGTAGCGCGGCAGCACGGCGGCAATGGCCATGGCCGCGGATGCCCCGCAGATGGCGACAGCGCCGGCGGTCAGGGTTGCGAACTGGCGTGACAGCCCCAGACGCCGGGCCAACAGCATGCCGCAGGCCATGGTCACGACCAGGCCCAGGGTGACCAGCAGGATCGGCATGCCGCCCAGTTCCTGGATGTCGCTGAACGTAATCCGCAGGCCGAGCAGGGCGACGCCGAGGCGCAGCACTGTGCGGCTGGCCGCGCCGACCCCGGCCGCAAAGCGTTGTTCGGCAGCCAGGAAGTTGAAGGCCATGCCCAGCAACAGCGCCAGCAGCATGACCGGCCCGCCGTAATGGTTGCTGATGAAAGCCGCGGCCATGGCGAGGACAGCACTGAGCAGCAGGCCGGGCGCATAGCGGGCAGCGAATCCGTGCAGGCGGGCGGCGGCCAGTGCCACCGGATCAACCATCGTCGCTTTCCCGGGCCTCTCGGTCAGCCGCCCGCGCCTACCCGCCCGCGCGAAG
>CAYGQN010000380.1:3762-4369 GCA_964351795.1 uncultured Gammaproteobacteria bacterium | reverse complement strand
CCAATACCGTCACCGTCGGTGCCGGCAGCGGTACCGGGGTCGAAGCGCTGATCGACCAGTTCGATGACGGCGGCGGCCTGCACAGCCATGTCGACTTCGATATCAACGTGGCCGGCGGCGGTACGCCGCAGGACGGCGCCTATGCCATCGAGTTCGAGTTCTTCGGTGTGGCGGCCAACCTGACGGATCCGCTCTACACCGATTCCGACCCCTTCCTGGTGCTGTTCCACCTCAACGAGGGTGGCACCTTCGGTGAACTGGCTTTCGAGGCCGCCGTGGATGCCTTCGCCCCGGTGCCACTGCCGCCAGCGGTGTTCCTGTTCGGCTCTGCCGCCGCGCTCGCCGGCCTGCGCCGCCGCCGTAACGTGTCTGCCTGACCCTCAAGGGCAGCCACGTCTCCCCCGGCCCGGACGGTTCGCTGTCCGGGCCTTTTTCGTTGCGTGACCTGCCAGCCATGTCGGTGCCTCATCGCCTCCCCGCCAACGTCCTGCCCCTGCTGCTCGGCCTGTCGGGCTTTGCCGCCATCGGCTACCAGATGGCGTGGACGCGCATGTTCGCGGTGGGCCTGGGCCATGAACTGCCGGCCACCTGGGCCGTGGTGGCGGCG
>CAYGQN010000380.1:0-3752 GCA_964351795.1 uncultured Gammaproteobacteria bacterium | reverse complement strand
GCTGCTGGACCGGCGCGTAGCGCTCAGCCCGATTCCGGGCCGCTGGTATGCCGGACTGGAGTTGCTGATTGCCCTGTGGGCCCTGGTATCGGCTTTCGCCGTGCCCGCACTGGCGGCCATGGCGCCCGGCCTGATGGGCGCCTCCGGCAGCGGCTGGCGATACTGGGCCGTCGCCTTCACCCTGCCACTGGTCGCCCTGCTGCCGGCCACCATGGCCATGGGTGCCACCCTGGCGGCCGCCGAGCGCTGGTACGCGCAGATCACCACCCGTCGCGACCAGCTGCCGCGCCTGTACGCGCTGAACACCCTCGGCGCCGCCGCTGGCCCCCTGCTCACCACTGCCGTGCTGATTCCGGCCATGGGCTTCAGCCGCGCATTGCTGGCCCTGGCCCTGGTGAACCTGCTCGTGGCAGCCACCGCGTTTCGACTCGCCGGCACGGCGTCGCCAGCGGTGCAGCTGCCCGAGCAGGCAGACATGCGGCCTCCCGGCAGTGCCGGTCTGGCGCTGCGCCTGTTCGTCACCGGTTGCCTCGGGGTGGGTTTCGAGCTGCTGGCCATCCGCGCCATGGCGCAGGTGTTCGAGGGCACGGTCTACAGCCATGCCGCGGCCCTGTGCGTCTACCTGCTGGCCACCGCCGTCGGTGCGGGGCTGTACCAGCGCTTCGCTCACCGCCTGCCCGGCCCGCGCCGGGCAGGCTTGCTGTGCATCGCCGTGAGCCTGGCCTGCCTGCTCGGTACCGCGGCCCTGTTCACCTCGGCCGACCTGTACCGCGCCCTGCGGCTGGCGCTCGGGGATACCCCGCCGGCCGTGATGGCGGCCGAGCTGTGCCTGGCGATCCCGGCACTGTTCCTGCCGGCCATGGCCATGGGAGCCCTGTTCGCCTGCCTGGCCACCGCGGCCCGGCATGCCCGCGGCGGCATCGGCTGGGCCTTCGGCATCAACACGCTCGGGGCCCTGCTGGCCGCACCGCTGGTCGCCGTGCTCATGGTGCCGGCCCTTGGCCTGAAAGCCTCGGCCACGGTGATTGCGCTTGCCTACCTGTTGCTGCTGCCGGCCGGCTCGCGCCTGCCCCGCTGGGTGCCGGCCGTGCCCGTCATCGCCGCGCTGCTGCTGCCCGACAGCCTGCGCATCGTCACCCTGCGCGATGACGAGCGGCTGCTGGCATACCGCGAGGGTGCAATGGCATCGGTGGCCGTGACCGAGCGCCCCGGCGAGCGCAACCTTCGCGTCAACAATCGGTTCCAGATGGGTGGCACGGGCCGGCGCGCGGTGCGCATCCAGCGGATGCAGGCGCATGTGCCACTGCTGCGCCATCCGGCACCGGCGAGCGTGCTGTTCCTCGGCGTGGCCTCCGGGGTCACCACCGGCGCCGCGCTGGCACACGGGGAGGTGCGGGTGGACGCCGTGGAACTGGTGCCCGAGGGCCTGGCGGTGCTGGAGCACTTCGCGCCGCAGAACCGCTCCCTTCAGGACGATGCCCGGGTCAGCCTGCACAGCGCCGATGCACGCCGCTTCGTGCGTGCTTCAAGCGGGCGCTGGGATGTCATCATCGGTGATCTGTTCCACCCGGCGCGGGACGGTGCCGCGCTGCTGTACACCGCCGAGCACTTCACCGCCGTGCGCCAGCGCCTGGCCCCGGGCGGGCTGTTCTGCCAGTGGTTGCCGGTGTACCAGCTCGATGCCGACATGCTGCGCATCATCGTGCGCAGCTTCCTGCAGGCATTCCCCGACGCGGAGCTGTGGTTCGGGGGTTTCGATACGGCCTACCCGGTGCTCGGCCTTGTTGGCGCGGATGCCCTGCCGGGCTTTTCCGCGGCGGACTTCCAGGCGCGGGTGGGCAAGCTGCCGCTGCTAGGCGCCGATCTGCGCGCGGCCGCTGCCGGGGAGCCCGTGCAGTTCGTCGGCCATCATCTTGCCGACCGCGGGGTGCTGACAGCCTGGGCCGGCAGCGGCCCGCTGAATACCGATGATCATCCACGTACCCTGTTCGACGCCGCGCGCTTCACCTACCAGCGCGGCCTTGCCCCCTGGCGCAGCCTGCGCGAACTGCACGCCGGACTGCCGACGGCAACCCCGGCCGACAGTGTTGTTGCGGCCGCGCTGCCGCCGTCCGGGCGCGAGCGCCTGGATGCCTTCCGCGCGGCGCGCGATGCCTACCTTCAGGCGCAGATGACCGCGGCCGACGATGCCGAGCGGGTGCCGGCCTTCACCCGCATTGCCGCGCTCAGCGGCGACTTCAGCTTCGCGTACGCGCATGCGGCCTCGATAGCGATGGCCCATGCCCGCACCCGGCCCGAGGAGGCGATGCAGTGGCTGCGTGCACTGGTGCGGGCGCGCCCGGACAACCCGGTGGCCGGCCGCCTGCTGGCGCGGCTGGCCCGCGCCCGCCCGCGCGGCGCAGCTCCCGGTTCCGGTAGTGGCCGGCAATGAGGGCCAGGCTGCCAGCCAGGGTGACAAGCGTCTCGCCCGCCGCGCCGGCACCAAGCAGGCCGCCAGCGAAAGCCAGCAGCACGATGCCGGCGCCGGCGAGCAGCAGGCCCCTTACCCGGCGATCGCCGCTGCGGCGCCACACCAGGCCGGCGAGCGGCAGGATGGTCAGCAGGATCAGCCCGTGAACCAGCGCGGAGTCGGCGAATGGCAGCAGCCCGGCCAGGGCCGGCAGCGCCAGGCAGTGCACGGCACAGGCGACGGAGCCGGCAATCGCCAGCGCGTCCAGGCAGATCGGTGCTGGCCGGTAACCTTGCCCGGCGGCGGGGTTCGTGGTGGGCATTGTTGCTGCGCGCCTGCGCGCCCGGCCGCTTGCGGCCGGCCATACATCGCTTGCGTCCCTCGTTGATTGACCGTAACGTTATACTATTACATTCACGGTCGAGGGCAAAGCACGATGAGCGTCTCCAACCAGGGCCTGGCGAGCCGAGCCGATACCAACGCCTGGCAGCCAGCGTCATCGCAGGCACTGGCGGCCATTCTCGAGGCCGGTGTCAACGCCGTGATCATCGAGCGCGACGCCAACCCCGCCATGGAACTCGAGCTTGCCGCCCTGCAGCCGGCCGCGCTGGCCATGAGTCGCGATCCGCTCGAACCCGCCAATGCACGGCAAGTGCTCGGGGGGCGTCTCGCCCAGGCCGGATACGATCCGCAGGCTTTCCCCCTGTGGCTGGACGACATGGTGGCCCTGGTGGCCTGGTTCCAGGCGCTGCTGCCCCTGCGAACCATCAACGCCCGACTGGAAGGCGTCACCGGCGATGGTTGTCGCCGCTTCCACGTGGATCGCAACCGCCTGCGCCTGTTGTGCACCTACCGTGGCGCAACCACGCGCTGGGTGGAAGACTGCGATGTCGAGCGCGCGGCCCTGTACGCCTGCGAACCCAACGAGCGCGTGGTGCCGGGTGGCCGCGAACATGCCGTGCCCGAGCGGGCCGTGCTGGTGATGAAGGGCGAAGCCTGGCCGGGCAATGGCGGCCGGGGTTGCGTGCATCGCTCGCCGCCGGCCAGCCTCAGCCCGGCCGGGCGGATCCTGCTGGCCCTGGACTTCTGAGCCGCCATGGCCGCGCCCGACCGGCACATGGACGCGCCTGCGACCTGGCTGGCCTGCCCTGAGCTGGCAGACCTGGCTGCCATCCACACGCCGGGTGTGCAACTGTGCCGGCACCCGCGCCGGCCCCCGGCGGAGCTGCGCACCCTGGTGCCCATCCCCGCCCGCACCCTGCGCTTTGATGTGGCCGCCGGGGATCCGTTCCCGGACCTGCCG